>NZ_BAAAYN010000064.1:93826-113147 GCF_039536245.1 Cryptosporangium minutisporangium
CCGATTCGCCGTAAATCCGTGCTCCGGGAGACCCGAAGGGGTCGAGAACGCGGAAGGCCGCGTCCCCCGGGTGGGGGCGCGGCCTTCGTGGTGGGTGAGGGTTACCGGTCGTCGAGACGGATGGAGCGGCCGGACAGCTGGTCGTCCAGCTGCTGGATGTCCGCGTCCACCATGATCTGCGCCAGCCGACGCCAGTCGGTCGTCGTCTTCCACCCCAGCTGACGCTCGGCCTTCCCCGGGTCACCGATCAGCGCGTCGACCTCGGCCGGCCGCTCGTAGCGTGAGTCGTGCTTGACGTACTTCTCCCAGTCGAGCCCGACGTGGCTGAACGCCTCGGCCACGAAGTCGCGCACGGTGGCCGGGACGCCGGTCGCCAGCACGTAGTCGTCCGGCTGGTCCTGCTGCAGGATCCGCCACATGCCCTCGACGTACTCCGGCGCGTACCCCCAGTCGCGCACCGCATCGAGGTTGCCGAGGAACAGGTCTTCCTGCAGCCCCGCCGCGATCCGCGCGACCGCGCGGGTGATCTTCCGGGTCACGAACGTCTCGCCGCGCCGCGGGGACTCGTGGTTGAACAGGATGCCGTTCGACGCGTGCATCCCGTAGGACTCGCGGTAGTTCACGGTCATCCAGTACGAGTACATCTTCGCCACGCCGTACGGGCTCCGCGGGTGGAACGGCGTCTGCTCGTTCTGCGGCGGCGGCGTCGACCCGAACAGCTCGGACGTCGACGCCTGGTAGAACCGCGTCTCGATGCCGGCCGCGCGGATCGCCTCGAGCAGCCGGACGGTGCCGAGGCCCGTGGTGTCGCCGGTGTACTCCGGGATGTCGAAGCTCACCCGCACGTGGCTCTGCGCGGCCAGGTGGTAGACCTCGGTCGGCCGGATGTCGCGGATCGCGTTGACCAGCCCGCTGGCGTCCGTGACGTCGCCGTAGTGCAGGAACAGACGCCGATGGGCCTCGTGCGGGTCCTGGTAGATGGCGTCCAGCCGCTCGGTGTTGAACATCGACGCGCGGCGGATGATCCCGTGGACCTCGTAGCCCTTCGCGAGCAGCAGCTCGGCCAGGTACGACCCGTCCTGGCCGGTGATGCCGGTCACGAAGGCCACCCGCCGCCCCGACTCGGAGGATGCGTCGGAAACGGCAGGCAGGTTGGGGTCGGTCACTGCGAGATCCATTCTGTTTCTCGGACGGGCGGTTCGCGGCTCATCGTACGGGCGTCGGCCCAGCGTTCTCGTCGGCCACGGTCGGCGGTGTCTCGGGTTGGGGCGGTGTCTCCGGCTCCGGCTCAGCGGGGTCGGTCGGTTCGAGCCGGCTGTGCGCCCGCCGGTACAGCACGACCATCGCCACGAGTCCGACGGCGGAGCCGGCCATCATGCCCCAGGCGGCGCCCCGCAGCTCGAAGGCGAGCGTGCCCGCGATCAAGCAGGTCACCTGCGCGGCGACGAAAACGACGTACTGAACGAACAGGCTACGGACGCGCTGCATGCCCCGTAGCGCCGCGGTGAACGGCACCTGGACGAGGTAGATCGCGGCCTGCAGCGCCACCGGAAGCGCGATCGTCGCGGCCTGCGCGTACTTCGGCAGGATGGCGTCGAGCACCGGACCGGCCAGCGGCGACAACGCGACCGGCACCAGCCCGCACAGCGCGGTGGCGGTCAACGCCCGGCGGAGCAGCCGGCTCAACCCGGCCGCGTCACCGGCGCCGGCCAGTCGTGACATCCGCGGCACCAGCAGGCTGGAGACCGCCATCTGCAGGTTCTGAGCCGGCATCAGCAGCCCGTACTGGGCGGCCCGCAGCATCGACAGCGCCGTGGGTGTGAGCAGGCCGGTGACGAGCGTGTAGACGAACTGCACCTGGGCCTGGCCGAGCAGCGCGGTGAGCGTCAGCCAGCCGGAGAGGTGCCGGGTCTCCTTGACCCAGCCGCGCAGGTCGCCCCGGCGGAGGTCGAAGACGTTGATCCGCGCGCGGATCAGGAACGAGAGCGCACCGGCGATGCCGCCGATCCCCCACGCGCAGAGGAACACCGCCCCGTCGCGGTACCCGGCGACGAGCAGCCCGGTCAGCACGATGCCCTGTACGGCGATGTACGTGAGATCGGACAGCAGGGCCCGCTGCGGCCGCCGGGCGGCGAGGAAGACGTACCGCCCCGCGTCGTGCACCAGAACGAACGGCAGGAACGGCGCCAGCCAGACGAGCTCGCTGAGGAAGTCGGGGCCGGTCGCCCAGGCGACGACCGCGATCAGAGCCGCTAGCAGCCCCAACGCCCCGGCGGTTTTGGTGGCGTCGGCGGCTTGCCGGGCCCGCTCGGCGTCGCCGTACCGGGCGGAGTAGGTCAGTAAGACGTCGCCGACCAGCGCCCGCGCGATGCCGATCGCGAAGTAGCCGACGCCGATCGCGAACAGCACCGCACCGGCCTCGGCGGGGGCGAGGAACGGCAGGACGAGAAGGCCCGTCGCGGCGTTCGCCCCGGCACTGACCAGCTGATCGGCGAGGCCGGCGGCGTTGTTCCCCCGCAGTTTCTTCACAACGTCTTCTTCACCACGTCAGGGCTCGGTGTGCCGCGGAGCCACCAGGCCGGCCTTGCGTGCGGACTGGCCGATGCTCGCGAGCAGGAACAACCCGTTCACCGTAGCGACGACGCCCATCAGCCACGGCGTCCAGCCGGGCAGGAACGCGATCACCAGTCCGCAGGCGGTTACCACCGCACCGTAGTCGCGGATCAATTTGACGATGCGGATGGGTAGCGACGTGGACTTCAGCAGGCTGGCGGCCGCGGTCCCGGACGCCATCACCGACGTGACGAGGTTGATCATCCAGGTGCCTGCGAACAGCGCGACCAACCACGCCGGCGTGTCCGGGACCTGGGCGACCGCGGTGGACGAGATCGCCGCCACCAGGGAGATCTGGACCGCCACGTCGCAGAGGACGTCGACCCGGGCGCCGGCCGGTCCCGCCATCCCGGTGACCCGGGCCAGCTGCCCGTCGGAGCAGTCGAGGCTGTACGCGAGGTGCCAGAGGAGCAACGCCACCAGGCCGACGACCCAGGAGCGCACGTCACCGCGGGCGACCGCCGGTGCCAGCGCCACGACCGCGGCCGAGGCGCCCAGCCCCAGCGCCAGGTTGATCAGCGTCAGCGCGGACGGCGCCAGCCGTAGCCGGTGGGCGACGACGGCCAGATGAGCGCCGATCCGCTGGTTCACGGTCTCGGTGAACAGGCCACCGCCACGGTTACGGGCGAGGAAGTCGGCGGCGGTGGGCCGCTGAGACGGACGCGGGGGAGCCGGAGTCACGGGGGGTGTCGTCATCGAGTCTCGACGTCCAGTTCGTTCGCGCGTGCGAGATCCGCATCGAAATCGACCTCGACAACACCGAAGCGAGAAATGTCCACGGCCCGGAACCTACTGCCGGCGTCGGCGATCGCGGTCTCCACGCCACGCTCGAAGTAGTCCTGGTCGTCGCAGGCGTCGAGGTGCTCGATCAATGTCGCCTTGTCGGCCTCGGTGACGTAGTTGATGCCGACCGCCTCGCCGAGCGCGCCGTCCCGGACCTGCTTCGACAGGTCCTTTACGAAGCCGTCGCCGTCGAGCGTGTACTTGACCTCTTCGTCGGCGACCGACTCGGTGTTCACGCAGATGAAGCTGTCGCCTGCGTCGACCTGCTCGGCCACTGCCTCGAGCAACCCGTCGACGAAGACGACGTCGCCGTTGAGCCACAGCACGCCGCCGGGCGCCGACAACCGCAGGGCCTTGAGCAGGCTCTTGCACGTGTTCGTCTGGTCGTAGACCTCGTTGTAGACGAACAGCGCCTCCGGCGCCGCCTCCATGACCAGGTCCATCTTGAAACCGACGACGATCGTCACGCGGGCCTGCCCGCCGAACGCCGCGCCGATCCGGTCCAGCTGGTGGCGGAGGATGCTCTTTCCGTCGCGCAGCGGAGTCAACGTTTTGGGGTGCGGACGTCCGAGCCGCGTACCCAGCCCGGCCGCGAGGATCACCACCTGCGGCGCCATGAACCCATCAGCTCCTCATCGTTTGCCCGGCCACCCCGCGGGGAGGATAGCGCTTACGGGTGCGTCCGCCGCCGGACGGGAACCGGTTGTGGACACCGGCAGGTCACCCCGCTGACGGAAACCGATCATTCCGAGTTCTCGCGGCGGACACCGGCGGATGGGGAAGCGTCGTCCGAATGCAGGACCTGCTGACGTCCGGTGGGTGCGCCGCGGAGGTGCGTTTTCGGGAAGTCCACGTCGGCCGTGCGCGGACGACGTGGACTTCCCGGAACTCGGAACGGCCGGACGAATGCGCTAGCGGCGGGGTGAGCGGTGCCGGCCGACGTGGCCGGCGGGGCCGGAAGGGTAGAGCGGCACCAGCGGGCTCGTCGCTGCCGCCTGGTCGGGGTCGGCGGCAGATCCGGCCCCTTCACCGTCCCCGGCCGCGGCTCCGGACGCGGACGGCGTCGGTATCGGCGTGGGGGTCGGCGTCGGCGGGAGGGTCACCGGCCGGAAGTCCAGCAGCACCGGCCCGGAGCCGAGGGGATCCGTCCGCTCGGGCTGGGCGCCCGGCGCGTCCCCGTCGGAAGCGCCCAGGCCATGGCCGTCTGGCCGGCCCTGGCCGGTGTGCGTGCGCTCGCCGGTGCGGCTGCCCTGGCCGCTCGGGGTGTCCAGGCCGTACCGCGCGCCGGGGCCGCCAGGGGCGGCCGGAGAGGTCGGGGCAGTCGGGGCGGCCGGGCTGACCGGCGGGAACGGCAATCCGGGTGCGGCCGGGAAGCGGCGGGCGTCCTCGTCCCGGGACGCTTCCGGGGCGTGCGGCCCGAACCGCTCCTGCGTCGGTGCGCCGGACGAGCCCAGGCTGGACGAGCCCAGGCCGGACGAGCCCAGGCCGGACGAGCCCGGGCCGGGCGATCCCGGGCCGGGCGATCCCGCGCTGTGCGGGCCGGGCTCGGGCGCCGGTGGCACGGTCCCCGGGCCCGTCCCTCGCGGGAACGGCTCGCGCGGCGGGAACGTCTCCCGGGGCGGGAACGGGTCCGACGCGGGGAAGCCCTCCAGCGGCGGCATCACACCGGCCGGCGACGTGGGCGCGACGAACGAATCCGTGAACGGATCGTCGAGCGGTGGCTCCGGACGCGCCGGACGCGGAGCCGTACCACCGTCCGCCCCGTGCGGCGTGTCGTCGGCCAGCCCGTCCAGCGCGGTCGCCGGCCCGAACGAGCTGATCCGCCCGGTATCGGGGTCGATCGCGTCCGAGACGACCGGCGGCGCCGGTGGTTCCACGCCGTAGTGCCGGTACAAGTCCCGCTCCTGCTCCGGCGTCAGGCCACCGAAGGGCCCGGCCGGATCGAGATCGGGAGCGGTCTTGATCAGCTGTTTGTCGTACGGCAGCCGCAACCGGTCACCGTCCAATTCCGCGTCGCCCACCGGGACGAAGCTCTCCTTCGTCCCGAACAATCCGGTGTGCACCGTGACCCACTCCGGTGCCTGCGTCCGGTTGTCGAGGTAGACCTGACCGATCTTTCCGAGCTTGCTGCCCGCCTGGTCATACGCGGTCGCATGCACCAGTGCCTGTGCATGCTCATGTGTCAACACGGTTGTTGCCTCCGCGGTCATCGTCGATCGCCGCTCGGCGCCGGGCCAAGGCTGAAGGGCCTCGTCCGGCCGGCGGGGACTCCCGTCCGACCGGCTAACGTACCCATCCCCGGAAAGTGCCAACCGAAGTCCCGCTGTGAGGTGAAACGCTCCGCGGACGCGCTCGGTTCGCCGCCCGGCTCCGCGGTCGGCGGCTTCGCGCCAGGAGCAATCGGACGCCACAGCGGACGCAGGCGTCTCGAACTGGTGCATCGTCCACTTCCAGCCCGTCACGCCCGATTGACTGCGGCCGCCCCTCCAGCTCATCCTCCGACCGGCCAGGGGGCACTTAAGCCGGTGAGGTATCCCCCCACCTGGGGCGCGCCTCTTGACGTGGGGGACCGGCACAGGCACGCTCTTCTCGTAGCGCCCAGCCGGTGCACATGCTCGGTGGCTGAGCGTGACGAGCACGTGAAGTACGGCCCTGTAATTTAGGACCGGTATTGCGTCCCGTCGAGGTGCGCGGCGAGACGAGGTTCGGGTCGGCTCCCGTCGTCCCCCCGAGGTTTCCGCGGACGTACGTCGCGGGGAACACGGATCTACCGGGAGTTCGGTTCGAGTGCGCGGCTGGCGAACGGGGTGTCACGCCGCGGGCCAGGGGATTCGACAGTAGTGTGCCTTGCGGCTACACTGCTAGTTTGCGCTGCCTTCTGCCTTTCGACCCTCCGCTTGACGGGGGTTGATCGGAGTGCGCGCACGACGACCGTTCGGATCCGCAGGTCCTCGGAAGGACGCATCTTGGCAGTCTCCCGCCCCGGCACCAACACTCCTCCCCGCACCGCCGCCGGCAAGCCGCAACGCATCTCGTTCGGGAAGATCGCCGAACAGCTCGAGGTGCCGAACCTGCTGGCACTCCAGACGGACTCGTTCGACTGGCTCGTTGGCAACGACGCCTGGCGGTCCCGGGTCGCCGGCGACCCTTCTTCGGTTGCCGGACTCGAAGAAATTTTGACGGAGATCTCCCCGATCGAGGACTTCTCGGGGTCGATGTCCCTGTCCTTCTCCAACCCTCGTTTCGAAGAGGTCAAGGCCTCGATCGAGGAGTGCAAGGAGAAGGACCTCACCTACTGCGCTCCGCTGTTCGTGACGGCGGAGTTCACGAACAACACCACTGGCGAGATCAAGAGCCAGACCGTGTTCATGGGCGACTTCCCGATGATGACGCCGAAGGGCACCTTCATCATCAACGGCACCGAGCGGGTCGTCGTCTCGCAGCTCGTCCGCTCTCCCGGTGTGTACTTCGACCGGCAGCCCGACAAGACCTCGGACAAGGACGTCACCAGCGTCAAGGTGATCCCGAGCCGGGGCGCCTGGCTCGAGTTCGACGTCGACAAGCGCGACACGATCGGCGTCCGGATCGACCGCAAGCGTCGCCAGGCCGTGACCGTCCTGCTCAAGGCACTCGGCTGGACCCCGGAGCGGATCCGGGAGCGCTTCGCCCACTCGGAGATCGTGCTCGCCACCCTGGAGAAGGACCACGTCCAGACCCAGGACGAGGCGCTGCTCGACATCTACCGCAAGCTGCGTCCGGGCGAGCCGCCGACGCGCGAGAACGCCCAGACGCTGCTCGACAACCTCTTCTTCAACCCGAAGCGGTACGACCTGGCCAAGGTCGGTCGTTACAAGGTGAACAAGAAGCTGGAAGTCGGGGTGCCGATCACGACCGGCGTCCTCACCGAGGACGACATCGTCGCGACGATCGACTACCTGGTGAAGCTGCACGTCGGTGAAGAGGGCTACGAGTCCGACGACATCGACCACTTCGGTAACCGGCGCCTGCGCACGGTCGGCGAGCTCATCCAGAACCAGGTCCGGGTGGGCCTCTCCCGGATGGAGCGGGTCGTCCGTGAGCGGATGACGACGCAGGACGTCGAGGCGATCACGCCGCAGACGCTGATCAACATCCGGCCGGTCGTCGCCTCCATCAAGGAGTTCTTCGGCACCAGCCAGCTGTCGCAGTTCATGGACCAGACCAACCCGCTGGGTGGCCTCACCCACCGGCGCCGGCTCTCGGCGCTGGGCCCCGGTGGTCTGTCCCGTGAGCGGGCCGGCTTCGAGGTCCGTGACGTGCACCCGAGCCACTACGGCCGGATGTGCCCGATCGAGACCCCGGAAGGCCCGAACATCGGTCTGATCGGTGCGCTCTCGACGTTCGCGCGGGTCAACCCGTTCGGCTTCATCGAGACGCCGTACCGCAAGGTCGAGAACGGCGTCGTGACGTCGCAGATCGACTACCTGACCGCGGACGAGGAGGACCGGTTCGTCAAGGCGCAGGCCAACGCCCTGCTCGACGTGACCGGCCGCTTCACCGAGGACCGCGTCCTGGTCCGCCGTAAGGGCGGTGAGGTCGACTACGTCCCTGGTGACCAGGTCGACTACATGGACGTCTCGCCGCGGCAGATGGTCTCGGTCGCGACCGCGATGATCCCGTTCCTCGAGCACGACGACGCCAACCGTGCGCTGATGGGCGCGAACATGCAGCGTCAGGCGGTGCCGCTGCTGCGCAGCGAGTCGCCGCTGGTCGGTACCGGCATGGAGGCGCGCGCCGCGCAGGACGCCGGTGACGTCGTGCTGGCCGAGCAGGCCGGTGTGGTCGAGGACGTCTGCGCGGACTACGTCACGCTGATGCACGACGACGGCACCCGCCGCACGTACCTGCTGCACAAGTTCCGTCGCTCGAACCAGGGCACCGCGATCAACCAGCGGCCGCTGGTCGAGGAGGGGCAGCGGATCGAGAAGGGCGGCGTCATCGCCGACGGTCCCTGCACCGACGAGGGCGAGATGGCGCTCGGCAAGAACCTGCTGGTCGCGTTCATGCCGTGGGAGGGCCACAACTACGAGGACGCGATCATCCTCAGCCAGCGTCTGGTCCAGGACGACGTCCTCACCTCGATCCACATCGAGGAGCACGAGGTCGACGCCCGCGACACCAAGCTGGGCGCCGAGGAGATCACCCGGGACATCCCGAACGTCTCCGAGGAGGTCCTGGCCGACCTCGACGAGCGGGGCATCGTCCGGATCGGTGCCGACGTCACCACCGGCGACATCCTGGTCGGCAAGGTCACCCCGAAGGGTGAGACCGAGCTGACCCCGGAGGAGCGGCTGCTCCGCGCGATCTTCGGTGAGAAGGCGCGCGAGGTCCGCGACACCTCGCTCAAGGTTCCGCACGGTGAGTCCGGCAAGGTCATCGGCGTCAGCGTGTTCAGCCGGGACGAGGGCGCCGAGCTCTCGCCGGGCGTGAACGAGCTGGTCCGGGTCTACGTCGCCCAGAAGCGGAAGATCCAGGACGGCGACAAGCTCGCCGGCCGGCACGGCAACAAGGGCGTCATCTCCAAGATCCTTCCGGTCGAGGACATGCCGTTCCTCGAGGACGGCACGGCGGTCGACATCGTGCTCAACCCGCTCGGCGTCCCGGGCCGGATGAACCTCGGCCAGGTACTGGAGACACACCTCGGCTGGATCGCGTCCCAGGGCTGGAAGGTCGAGGGCGGCGACGAGGAGTGGAAGAAGGAGCTCAACCGGATCGGTGCGGCCGAGGCCGAGCCGAACGTGAACACCGCAACCCCGGTGTTCGACGGTGCCCGCGAGGAGGAGATCACCGGCCTGCTGGCCTCGACGATCCCGAACCGCGACGGCGACCGGATGGTCAACGCCGGTGGTAAGGCCCGTCTGTTCGACGGCCGTTCCGGCGAGCCGTTCCCGGAGCCGGTCAGCGTCGGTTACATCTACATCCTGAAGCTGCTCCACCTGGTCGACGACAAGATCCACGCTCGGTCGACCGGCCCGTACTCGATGATCACGCAGCAGCCGCTGGGTGGTAAGGCGCAGTTCGGTGGTCAGCGCTTCGGTGAGATGGAGTGCTGGGCGATGCAGGCCTACGGCGCGGCCTACGCGCTGCAGGAGCTGCTGACGATCAAGTCCGACGACGTCCTCGGTCGAGTGAAGGTCTACGAGGCAATCGTCAAGGGCGAGAACATCCCCGAGCCGGGCATTCCGGAGTCGTTCAAGGTTCTGCTCAAGGAGCTCCAGTCGCTCTGCCTGAACGTCGAGGTCCTCTCGAGTGACGGCGTGGCGCTGGAGATGCGTGACTCGGACGACGAGGTGTTCCGGGCCGCCGAGGAGCTGGGCATCGACCTGTCTCGTCGCGAGCCGAGCAGCGTCGAAGAGGTGTGATAGGTGGGGGAGCCCGGCCGTCGGTGACGGCGGCCGAATTCCCCCAGCAGCTCAAGCTTTCACAAGATGGCAGTACAAAACCTCTAGAAGAGGGACTGAAACACGTGCTTGACGTCAACTTCTTTGACGAGCTGCGTATTGGCCTCGCGACGGCCGACGACATCCGTCAGTGGTCGCACGGCGAGGTGAAGAAGCCGGAGACCATCAACTACCGCACGCTGAAGCCGGAAAAGGACGGACTCTTCTGCGAGAAGATCTTCGGCCCCACCCGGGACTGGGAGTGCTACTGCGGTAAGTACAAGCGCGTCCGGTTCAAGGGCATCATCTGTGAGCGCTGCGGCGTCGAGGTGACCCGGGCCAAGGTCCGCCGTGAGCGGATGGGGCACATCGAGCTGGCCGCCCCTGTCACGCACATCTGGTACTTCAAGGGCGTCCCGAGCCGGTTGGGCTACCTGCTCGACCTGGCTCCCAAAGACCTCGAGAAGATCATCTACTTCGCGGCGTACCTGATCACCGCGGTCGACACCGAGGCGCGGCACCGCGACATGTCGACGATCGAGGCGGAGATCGCCGTCGAGCGTCGTCGGGTCGAGGAGCGCCGGGACGCCGACATCGACGCCCGTGCCAAGAAGCTCGAGGCCGACCTGGCCGAGCTCGAGGCCGAGGGCGCCAAGAGCGACGTCCGCCGGAAGGTCAAGGAGGGCGGCGAGCGCGAGATGCGCCAGCTGCGCGACCGTGCGCAGCGGGAGATCGACCGTCTCGACGAGGTCCTCGACACCTTCCGCAAGCTCGAGGTCAAGCAGCTGATCCCGGACGAGCTCCTGTTCCGCGAGCTGCGTGACCGGTTCGGCGAGTACTTCACCGGTGGCATGGGCGCCGAGGCGCTGCAGAAGCTGCTGGAGGGTTTCGACCTCGACAACGAGGCGGAGAGCCTGCGCGAGACCATCCGGTCGGGCAAGGGCCAGAAGAAGATCCGGGCGCTCAAGCGGCTCAAGGTCGTCGCGGCGTTCCTGAACACCCGTAACTCGCCCATGGGCATGGTGCTCGACTGCATCCCGGTGATCCCGCCGGACCTGCGGCCGATGGTCCAGCTCGACGGTGGCCGCTTCGCCACCAGCGACCTGAACGACCTGTACCGCCGGGTGATCAACCGGAACAACCGGCTCAAGCGCCTGCTCGACCTGGGCGCGCCGGAGATCATCGTCAACAACGAGAAGCGGATGCTGCAGGAGGCCGTCGACGCGCTGTTCGACAACGGCCGTCGCGGCCGGCCGGTCACCGGCCCGGGTAACCGTCCGTTGAAGTCACTGTCCGACATGCTCAAGGGCAAGCAGGGTCGGTTCCGCCAGAACCTGCTCGGTAAGCGCGTCGACTACTCCGGCCGTTCGGTCATCGTCGTCGGCCCGCAGCTCAAGCTGCACCAGTGCGGTCTGCCGCGCTACATGGCGCTGGAGCTGTTCAAGCCGTTCGTGATGAAGCGCCTGGTGGACCTGAACCACGCGCAGAACATCAAGTCGGCGAAGCGGATGGTCGAGCGTGCGCGCCCGGTCGTCTGGGACGTGCTCGAAGAGGTCATCTCCGAGCACCCGGTGCTGCTCAACCGGGCGCCGACCCTGCACCGTCTGGGCATCCAGGCCTTCGAGCCGCAGCTGGTCGAGGGCAAGGCGATCCAGATCCACCCGCTCGTCTGCACCGCGTTCAACGCGGACTTCGACGGTGACCAGATGGCGGTGCACCTGCCGCTGTCGGCCGAGGCGCAGGCCGAGGCCCGGGTGCTGATGCTGTCCAGCAACAACATCCTGTCGCCGGCGTCGGGTCGTCCGATCACCTCGCCGACCCAGGACATGGTGCTGGGCCTCTACCACCTGACCGCGGTCCGCAAGGGTCGCGTCGGTGAGGGCCGGGTGTTCGGCTCGGACGCCGAGGCGGTCATGGCGTACGACCTGGGTGAGCTGGACCTGCAGACCCCGGTGAGGATCCGGATCGACGGTGCCCCGAACGTGGACAACGGCGCGGGTGCCGAGCCGTGGGTCGCGCCGGAGGACTGGGAGCCGGGTTCGCCGCTGCTCGTCGAGACGACGCTCGGCCGGGTGTTCTTCAACGAGACGCTCCCGACCGACTACCGCTTCGTCAACTACGAGGTGCGCAAGCCGCAGCTCTCGGCGATCGTCAACGACCTCGCCGAGCGGTACCCGAAGGTGCAGGTCGCCGCGACGCTGGACGCCCTCAAGGCGTACGGCTTCCGGTGGGCGACCCGGGCGGGCGTCACGATCTCGATCGACGACGTCGTGACTCCGCCGACCAAGCCGGAGATCCTCGACCGCTACGAGAAGGACGCCGACAAGATCGAGCGTCAGTACCAGCGCGGTGTGATCACTGGTGAGGAGCGCCGGCAGGAGCTCATCGAGATCTGGACCAAGGCGACGAACGAGGTCGCCAAGGCCATGGAGGCGAACTTCCCGGAGACCAACCCGATCTGGATGATGGTCAACTCGGGTGCTCGCGGAAACATGATCCAGGTCCGGCAGATTGCCGGTATCCGTGGTCTGGTCGCCAACCCCAAGGGTGAGACGATCCCGCGTCCGATCAAGTCCTCGTTCCGTGAGGGCCTGTCGGTGCTGGAGTACTTCATCTCCACCCACGGTGCCCGTAAGGGTCTGGCCGACACCGCGCTGCGGACCGCCGACTCGGGTTACCTGACCCGTCGTCTGGTGGACGTCTCCCAGGACGTCATCATCCGCGAGGAGAACTGTGGCACCGAGCGCGGTGTCTCGGTTCCGATCGCGACCGAGGCCGCTGACGGCTCGCTGACCAAGCACCAGCACGTCGAGACGAACTCTTACGCGCGGACGCTCGCGACCGACGCGAAGAGCCCGGACGGCGTCGTGGTGGCCCCGGCGGGGTCGGACCTCGGTGACGTCCTGATCGACGCGCTGGTCAAGGCCGGCGTCAAGGAGGTCAAGGTTCGCTCGGTGCTGACCTGCGAGTCGGCGATGGGTGTGTGCTCGTACTGCTACGGGCGTTCGCTCGCGACCGGCAAGCTGGTCGACGTCGGCGAGGCGGTCGGCATCATCGCCGCCCAGTCGATCGGTGAGCCCGGCACCCAGCTGACGATGCGTACCTTCCACACCGGTGGTGTGGCGGGTGACGACATCACGCAGGGTCTGCCGCGTGTGGTCGAGCTGTTCGAGGCCCGTGTCCCCAAGGGCAAGGCCCCGATCGCGGAGATGGCCGGCCGGATCCGCATCGAGGAGACCGAGAAGTCGCGGAAGATCGTCATCGTCCCGGACGACGGGTCGGAGGAGATCGCCTACGACAAGCTCTCGCGGCGCGTGCGCATGCGGGTGGCCGACGGCGAGCACGTCACGGTGGGCCAGCAGCTCACCGACGGTGTGGTCGACCCGCACGAGGTGCTCCGCATCATGGGCCCGCGTGCCGTGCAGCTGCACCTGGTCAACGAGGTGCAGAACGTGTACCGGTCGCAGGGCCAGCCGATCCACGACAAGCACGTCGAGATCATCGTCCGGCAGATGCTCCGCCGGGTGATCATCATCGACTCGGGTGCCACCGAGTTCCTGCCCGGTGCCCCGATCGAGCGGCCGATGTTCGAGTCGGAGAACCGTCGGGTGGTGGCCGAGGGCGGCGAGCCGGCTTCGGGTCGTCCGATCCTGATGGGTATCACCAAGGCGTCGCTGGCGACCGAGTCGTGGCTCTCGGCGGCCTCCTTCCAGGAGACCACCCGGGTGCTCACCGACGCGGCGATCAACGCGCGCAGCGACTCGCTGATCGGTCTCAAGGAGAACGTGATCATCGGAAAGCTGATCCCGGCCGGTACGGGTATCTCCCGCTACCGCAACATCCGGGTGGAGCCGACCGAGGAGGCGCGGGCTCAGGTCTACTCGATGACGCCCTACGACGACGTCGAGTACGGCGGTTTTGGCACCGGCTCCGGCCAGGCCGTTCCGCTGGACGACTTCGACTACGGCAGTTTCAACCGCTGACGTAGTGACGATGGCCGCTCGGGGCTTGCCCCGGGCGGCCATCGCCGTTTCCGCGGTGCTGATGACCAATTGTCGGAAGTTGACGCCGAACCTCCCGGTGAGAGGTTGACTTCCCCGCGATCGGTCGGAGCGCCGACCTCCGTTCGGGCTCGGAACGTGTCGGGGGATGATGGCACGATGCAGTTTCGGGTGTTCGTGGTCGGCGGGAGGTGACGATGACCGAGACCCAGCCCTCAGTAGCAGGGCCGCGCTCGCCGTGGGCTCGACCCGCTCCGGGGCAGGCGCCGCCCGAGGCGGGCCTCACGGCGCCGGTGCCGGAGGTCCTCGAAACACCGTCGCCCGGCGGCTCGGCGCAGCCCTTCGGTGGCCCGGCGCAGCCGCCCGGCAACGGCCGGTACGTGCCCGAGGGCGGTGAGCGTCCGCCGGTCGGCGTGCCTGCGACCGACGGCCCGCGGGCGGTCGAGCGACACCCGGCAGATCCGGACGAGACGCCGTCGACCAAAGCGTGGGCAGTTCTCGCGCTGGGCGTCGTCGGAGTTCTGCTCATGTTCTGTGGGGGAGGGTTGGTGCCCGGCCTGGCCGGGCTCGCCCTGGTCCGTCCGGCCCGTGCGGAGATCACCGTCGCGGCCGGGTTCCTGACCGGCGGCCGCGCGCTGCGGGCGGGGGAGATCCTGAGTTGGGTCGCGGTGGGGGTGAGCGCGATCGTGATCGTGGCGGTCGTGATCGGGCTGCTGATCGGGTCCGTGGGGGACGGACCGCAGTACGACGAGAACGTCAACTGATGGCGGAAACTAACCGCTGCAAATGGCGGAACCGTGGCAGGGAGCGCGGCTGCACCCACAGCGCCGCGTCTGACGAGGAGAGAGATGACCGACCGACCTGGCTCTGAGCCGGCCCAGCCCTACGACCCGCGCGAGCGTCAGGGTCGCCCTGGTGAGGAGCCGCCGAGCGGATTCAGCTTCCCCGACTACAACAACCCCTCCGCGCCGCCGGCGCCCCAGACCCCCAACTTCAGCGTCCCCGACTACGGTCAGGCGCCCGACAGCCCCTACGGCCAGCCGGCGACGCCTCCGCCGTCGCAGTACGGCGACCCGAACCAGCAGTACGGCGGTGGCCAGTACGGTGGCGGCACGCAGTACGGCAGCGGTGGCGGTGCCCACCCGTACGGGAGCTCGCCGTCCCAGGAGCCGCCGTCCACCGGTGGCTACGGTCAGCAGCCCTCCTACGGCCAGCAGCCCCAGTACGGGCAGGACCCCCAGTACGGGCAGCAGCAGCCGTACGGCCAGGGTGGTGGCGGCTACGACCCGAACACCAACCCGGCCGCGCCGACGTCGGGCTACGGCTCGCCGTGGGGTGCCGGTGCCGACCAGACGCCGGGGTACGACCCGAACAACCCGGCGGCGCCGACCTCCGGGTACGGGCCGGGCGCGTCGAACCCGACCTCCGGTTACGGCGGCGGCGGTTACGACCCGAACAACCCGGCTCCGACGTCGGGCTACGGCGCGACGCCGACCTCCGGGTACGGTGCTCAGCCTTCGTACGGTTACGACCCCAACCAGGCCGCGCCGACGTCCGGCTACGGGGCTCCGCCCACCTCCGGCTACGGAGCGGGGGCGGCAGCTCCGACGTCCGGCTACGGTGCGCCGGGCTACCCGCAGTCCGGTTACCCCGGCGGCGGTGGCGGGTTCGGGGCCCCCAAGCCTCCGAACGAGCAGTTCGCCCTGTTCTCGATGATCGCCGGCATCGTGTCGGCGGTGACCGCGCTGCTGACCTGCTGTGTCTGGCCGATCGGCTTCATCGCGATCATCGCAGGTGGTGCCGGGGTCACGCTCGGCGTCCTCAGCCGGAAGAAGATCGACGCCTCCGGCGGAGCGCTCGGCGGTAAGCAGCAGGCGCTGGCCGGCATGATCGCCGGCGGTATCGGCGCTGGTCTGGGCCTGCTCCTGATGATTCTCGGCATCGTGGGTCTGGCTGCCCTGAACGGCTGATCCGCGCATCGACGTCGCCCGGCACCCCTCAGGGTGCCGGGCGACGTCGTGTTTCCGGCCGGAGAAGCCTGCTCGGGATGCCCGAACCCGCTGGCGGGATGTGGCAGGTTGGTGGTAAGCGAGGTAATGTTGCGAGCGGTGCCTACCTGCGGTCGCAAGTCGTGGGTGTGAACCTGGACAGGAACGTCGGGTGGTCGGTTCTCCGGTCTCCGGAGGACAGGGACGCAACCGGCGGTAACACGCACTACCGAGGCCCGGCAAGGGGGCTCTGGTAGTCGTTTTGACCTGTGGTCAGGCCGTAGGTAGTCTTGGTTTTCGTGCCTGGGTACTGCCCGGGCATGCTCGCACGCCTTGCAAGAGGTGTGCGGCCTCCCCTGGAGTCTGTTCGCAGACTCTTGCCCTGCGGGCAGCGCGACACGCCCGACCGCGGGGGTCGGAGGAGCCGGACATCTGGCTCAACACGAGGACAATTAGTCGAGAAGAAAGCGGAGACCCGGTGCCCACGATCCAGCAGTTGGTCCGCAAGGGCCGGCAGGACAAGGTCGAGAAGACCAAGACTCCTGCGCTCAAGGGCAGCCCGCAGCGCCGTGGCGTGTGCACGCGCGTCTACACCACCACGCCCAAGAAGCCGAACTCGGCTCTGCGGAAGGTGGCGCGTGTCAAGTTGAGCAGTGGCGTCGAGGTCACCGCATACATCCCGGGCGTTGGTCACAACCTCCAGGAGCACTCGATCGTGCTGGTCCGTGGCGGTCGTGTGAAGGACCTGCCCGGCGTTCGCTACAAGATCATTCGCGGCTCGCTGGACACCCAGGGTGTCCGTAACCGCAAGCAGGCCCGCAGCCGGTACGGCGCGAAGAAGGAGAAGAGCTGATATGCCCCGCAAGGGTCCCGCTCCGAAGCACGCGGTGGTCATCGACCCCGTGTACAACTCGCCGCTCGTCACCCAGCTGATCAACAAGGTCCTGATGAGTGGCAAGCGGTCCGTGGCGGAGCGCATCGTTTACGGGGCTCTCGAGGGTGCCCGCGAGAAGACCGGCAACGACCCGGTCGTCACGCTGAAGCGCGCGCTCGACAACGTGAAGCCGGCCCTCGAGGTGCGCAGCCGCCGTGTCGGTGGCGCCACCTACCAGGTTCCGGTCGAGGTTCGGCCCGGTCGCAGCACCACGCTCGCGCTCCGTTGGCTGATCCAGTACAGCCGGGCTCGTCGTGAGAAGACGATGACCGAGCGCCTGATGAACGAACTTCTGGACGCGAGCAACGGTCTCGGCGCGAGTGTCAAGCGGCGCGAGGACACGCACAAGATGGCCGAGTCCAACAAGGCCTTCGCGCACTACCGCTGGTAATCCGCGTCCCGCACTCGAAGCTGAAAGGCAAGATTGATGGCTGGCAACAACGCCGCCCTGGCCAAGGTCCGCAACATCGGGATCATGGCCCACATCGACGCGGGCAAGACGACGACGACCGAGCGGATCCTCTTCTACACCGGTATCAACTACAAGATCGGTGAAGTCCACGATGGCGCAGCCACCATGGACTGGATGGAGCAGGAGCAGGAGCGCGGCATCACGATCACGTCGGCCGCGACGACTTGCTACTGGCACGACCACCGCATCAACATCATCGACACCCCGGGCCACGTCGACTTCACCGTCGAGGTGGAGCGTTCGCTGCGGGTGCTCGACGGTGCCGTCGCCGTCTACGACGGTGTGGCCGGCGTCGAGCCGCAGACCGAGAACGTCTGGCGGCAGGCGGACAAGTACCACGTGCCGCGGATGTGCTTCGTCAACAAGCTCGACCGCACGGGCGCGGACTTCTTCCGCTGCGTCGAGATGATGATCGACCGGCTGAACTCCACGCCGGCCGTTCTGCAGATCCCGATCGGCCTCGAGGGCGACCACATCGGTGTCGTCGACCTGGTGGGTATGCGCGCGCTGACCTGGCGTGGCGAGACCCAGAAGGGTGAGGACTACGCGGTCGAGGAGATCCCCGCGGATCTGATCGACCAGGCCAACGAGTGGCGCGAGAAGCTTCTCGAGACGATGTCCGACGTCGACGACTCGATCGCCGAGGCCTACCTCGAGGGTGAGGAGATCTCGGTCGAGACGCTGAAGGCCGCGATCCGTCGGGCCACGCTCGCCGACAAGGTCAACCCGGTCGTCTGCGGCTCCGCGTTCAAGAACAAGGGCGTCCAGCCCATGCTCGACGCGGTCGTCGACTTCCTGCCGAGCCCGCTCGACCTCCCCTCGATCGACGGCACGCTGATGGACGGGGAGACCCCGGCCGCGCGTCACTCGGACGAGAAGGAGCCGTTCAGCGCGCTGGCGTTCAAGATCCAGTCCGACAAGCACCTCGGCACGCTGACCTACCTCCGGATCTACTCCGGACGGCTGGACTCGGGCACCCAGGTGATCAACTCGACCAAGGACCGCAAGGAGCGGGTCGGGAAGATCTACCAGATGCACGCGATCAAGCGTGAGGAGCTGCCGAGCGTCGGCGCCGGCGACATCGTCGCGGTGCAGGGCCTGAAGCAGACCACCACCGGTGACACCCTGAGCGACCCGTCGAACCCGATCATCCTCGAGTCGATGACGTTCCCGGCGCCGGTCATCGAGGTGGCCATCGAGCCGAAGACCAAGGCTGACCAGGAGAAACTGGGCACCGCGATCCAGAAACTCGCGCAGGAAGACCCGACGTTCAAGGTCCACAACGACGAGGAGACCGGTCAGACGGTCATCGGCGGCATGGGCGAGCTGCACCTCGAGGTGCTGGTCGACCGTATGCGGCGCGAGTTCAACGTCGAGGCGAACGTCGGTAAGCCGCAGGTGGCCTACCGCGAGACCATCCGTCGCTCGGTCGAGGGTTACGACTTCACTCACAAGAAGCAGACCGGTGGTTCGGGTCAGTTCGCGAAGGTGAAGATCAACCTCGAGCCGATCCCGCAGGACGGGGACGCGCCGAGCTACGAGTTCGAGAACAAGGTCACCGGTGGCCGGGTCCCGCGGGAGTACATCCCGTCGGTGGACGCCGGCGCCCAGGACGCGATGCAGTACGGCGTGCTGGCCGGTTACCCGCTCGTCGGCATCAAGTTCACGCTGGTCGACGGTCAGTACCACGAGGTCGACTCTTCTGAGATGGCCTTCAAGATCGCCGGTTCGATGGCGCTCAAGGAAGCGGCTCGCAAGGCCGACCCCGCGCTGCTCGAGCCGATGATGGCCGTCGAGGTCACCACGCCCGAAGAGAACATGGGCGATGTGATCGGCGACCTCAACTCGCGGCGCGGTCAGATCCAGGCGATGGAGGAGCGCGGCGGAGCCCGCGTCGTCCGGGCCCTGGTTCCGCTCTCCGAGATGTTCGGCTACGTCGGAGACCTCCGGTCGAAGACCCAGGGCCGGGCGAGCTACTCGATGCAGTTCGACTCCTACGCCGAGGTTCCCACGAACGTCGCGAAGGAGATCATCGCCAAGGCAACGGGCGAATAAAGCCCCGAGTCTGAGGCGATACCCGACCCCACGTCGCACGGCGTACCACCAGATTC
>NZ_BAAAYN010000065.1 GCF_039536245.1 Cryptosporangium minutisporangium
GGAGGACAGCCGAGTGAGCAAGCAGGTCCAGCGGTTGGACCGTGTGGTGATCCGGTTTGCTGGCGATTCCGGTGATGGGATGCAGTTGACTGGGGATCGGTTCACGTCGGAGACCGCGTCGTTCGGTAATGACCTGTCGACGTTGCCGAATTTCCCGGCCGAGATTCGGGCGCCGCAGGGGACGTTGCCGGGGGTGTCGAGCTTCCAGGTGCATTTCGCGGATCACGACATCATGACGCCGGGGGATCGGCCGGATGTGTTGGTGGCGATGAACCCGGCGGCGTTGAAGGCGAATCTGGGTGATTTGCCGCGTGGGGCGACGATCATCGTGGATACCCATGACTTCACCAAGCGGGCGCTGGCGAAGGTCGGCTACCAGGCGAATCCGCTCGAGGATGGGTCGTTGGAGGCCTACCACGTCCACTCGCTGGAGCTGACCGACCTGACGCTGCAGGCCGTCGAAGGGCTCGGGCTCTCCCGGAAGGACGCCGGCCGGGCGAAGAACATGTTCGCCCTCGGCCTGGTGTCCTGGCTCTACTCCCGGCCGGTGGATTCGACCATCGGGTTCTTGGAGAAGAAGTTCGCGACCAAGCCCGAGGTGGCCGCCGCGAACGTCGCGGCGCTCAAGGCCGGCTGGAACTACGGCGAGACCACCGAGGACTTCTCGGTGACCTACGAGGTCAAGCCCGCGCCGATGCCGCAGGGCACCTACCGGAACATCTCCGGCAACCTCGCCCTGGCCTACGGCCTGCTGGCTGCCGGGCAACGCGCGGACCTGCCGATCTTCCTGGGCGCCTACCCCATCACCCCCGCCTCGGACGTGCTGCACGAACTGTCGAAGCACAAGCGGTTCGGGGTGCGGGCGTTCCAGGCCGAAGACGAGATCGCCGCGATCGGCGCCACCCTCGGCGCGAGCTTCGGTGGGGCACTCGGCATCACGACCTCCTCCGGCCCGGGCATCGCGTTGAAGTCCGAGACCATCGGTCTGGCCGTCAGCCTCGAGTTGCCGCTGGTCATCGTCGACGTCCAGCGCGGTGGGCCGTCGACCGGCCTGCCGACCAAGACCGAACAGTCCGATCTGCTGCAGGCGATGTTCGGCCGCAACGGTGAAGCCCCGGTGCCGATCGTCGCCCCGCGGTCGCCTTCGGACTGTTTCGACGCGGCGATCGAGGCGGCGCGGATCGCGATCACCTACCGCACCCCGGTGTTCCTGCTCTCCGACGGATACCTCGCGAACGGCTCGGAGCCGTGGCAGGTGCCGTCCGTGGAGAACCTCCCGGATCTGCGCACGGAATTCGCGACCGAACGCAACCACGGCGAGGAGTTCTGGCCGTATCTGCGTGATCCCGAGACCCTGGCCCGGCCGTGGGCGGTCCCGGGCACCCCCGGCCTCGAACACCGGATCGGGGGGATCGAGAAGGCCGACGGGTCGGGCAACATCTCCTACGACCCGGCCAACCACGACCTGATGGTCCGCACCCGCCAAGCCAAGATCGACGGCATCGCCCGCTCGATCCCCGCCCTCGAGGTCGACGACCCCACCGGCGACGCCGAGGTCCTCGTCCTGGGCTGGGGCTCCACCTACGGGCCGATCGGCGCCGCCGCCCGCCGCGTCCGCAAGAACGGCATGAAGATCGCCCAGGCCCACCTGCGGCACCTCAACCCGTTCCCCGCCAACCTCGGCGAAGTCCTCCGGCGCTACCAGCGGGTCGTGCTGCCGGAGATGAACCTCGGCCAACTCGCCCTGCTGCTGCGGGCCAAGTACCTGGTCGACGTCGTCTCCTACAACCAGGTCCGCGGCCTGCCCTTCCGCGCCGAAGAACTCGAAGAAGTCCTCACCAACGTCGTTCAGCAGGGCAGCGTCCCCGCCACGGCTGAGAATTGGGAAACGATCCGATGACCACCGAACTCAATTTTCCGAGCTTGCGGTTGGTGCCGAAGNATCAAGCAGACCGGCGGCCTGGAGAACAGCGGCCCGGCCGACGCCGCCGATGAGATTGGGATCACCCGATGACCGACCCTTCGCTTCCGACCAACCGGCAGGTGGAAGAGGGCCGCGCTCCGGAGGAGCTGCAGTCCCCCAACCGCCGTAGCCCCATCCCGGCCGAGCAAGGTGGCCGGGCCGCTGGTGGCGCAGCCGGCGTCGCGTTGGACTTCCCGAGCTTGCGGTTGGTGCCGAAGACCGAGGTGCCGCAGAAGGCCGGGGATTTCAAGACCGATCAGGAAGTGCGCTGGTGCCCCGGGTGCGGGGACTACGCGATCCTCGCCGCGGTCCAGGGCTTCATGCCCCAACTCGGCCTCAAACGCGAAAACATCGTGTTCGTCTCCGGGATCGGCTGCTCGTCCCGGTTCCCGTACTACATGAACACCTACGGGATGCACTCCATCCACGGCCGCGCCCCGGCCATCGCCACCGGCCTCTCAACCTCCCGCACGGACTTGAGCGTGTGGGTCGTCACCGGCGACGGCGACGCCCTGTCCATCGGCGGCAACCACCTCATCCACGCGCTGCGCCGCAACGTCAACCTCAAAATCCTGCTGTTCAACAACCGCATCTACGGCCTCACCAAAGGCCAGTACTCCCCCACCAGCGAGGTCGGGAAAATCACCAAGTCCACCCCGATGGGATCACTGGACTACCCGTTCAACCCCGTCTCCCTCGCCCTGGGCGCCGAAGCGTCCTTCGTCGGACGCGCGATCGACTCCGACCGCAAACAACTGACCTCCGTGCTCCAGGCCGCCGCCCAGCACGAAGGCTCCGCCCTGGTCGAGATCTACCAGAACTGCAACATCTTCAACGACGGCGCCTTCGAACTCCTCAAAGACAAAGACACCAAAGACGACTGGACGATCCGCCTGGAACAC
>NZ_BAAAYN010000066.1 GCF_039536245.1 Cryptosporangium minutisporangium
CTGGGTGCGACCGGCTGGGTGCGGGGCGTGGCCGGCGGGGCCGGGCGCGCGGGCGCGGTCGATGATGGAGCCGGGGTGTCGGACCGAGGCTCTATCGTCGGGGCATGGCGGAATCGAGCGGGTCTCCGGCCGGTGCGGCGGAACCTCCTGCGGACGACGGTGCGCGGCCCGGCCGGGCACCGCTCGCGGCCTTGCTGCGGCCGGGCGAGCGCCTGGGGTGGGTCTTCCGTGACCGCAACCTGTTCCGGCGTCCGTTCGGCCAGCCACCGCCGACGCCGGGCGAGGTACCGGCCGACGTTCTGGCCTCGGCCCGCGCCGCAAACCCGCACCTCGTCCGGAACATCGCAATCGCGCTTCCGGCGGCGCTGATCGTCAGTTTCCTCATCGTCTGCGGGCTGGCCCTGGCCTCCGGAGGCGACGGCGGCGGCCGGATCTTCCTGCTGATGCTGATCGTCGTCGCGCTGGTGTTCGGCGCCGCCGGTGGGCTGGTCTGGCTCGGTGCCCAGCGCGCTCGCGCCGCCGCCTCGCGTCCGACCGCGCTGGCCGCTGAGCAACGCGCCCGCTACGACCGCGAGCTGGCCGAATGGCACCGCCGCAAGGCCGAGTTCGACCACGCCGAACAGCAGCGCAGCGAGCAACTGCCGGAGTGGGCGCCCGCGATCCCGCCACCGCACACCCGCCGCATCGACGTGGTCGGCGGCACGCTGTGGGGGTGGGAGGGCCTGCTGACGGTGTTCGGCTCGTCCACACTGGCCAGTGGCGGTCGGCTCACCGTGCTCGACCTGACCGGCGAAGGTGTCTGCCGGGAACTCGCCGAGCTCGCCGCCGAGGCCGGTTTCAGCGCCGACGTCCAGCTGTTCCCGGACGATCTGCCCACCGCCGACGTCCTCGCCGGGCTCGACCAGCGGCAGTTCGTCGACGTCCTGGTCGAGGCCGTCCACGGTGGAGACGGCGAGACCGGCGGTACCGACCGGTACGGCCGGGCCGCCGACGACCGGGTGCTCGGCGCGGTCTGTGCCGCGCTCGCGCCCGGTGGTCTGACGGTGGCGCGGGTACTCGCGGCGCTGCGGGCGCTGCTGGGCGAACCCACGCGTGCCGACGACGGACTCGCCGACGAAGAGCGGCGGGCGATCACCGAGGAGCTGTTCAGCGCGGACTACCGGCGGGAGATCGGGCCGCGGCTGCGGCAGCTGGAGTCGCTTCTTCATCCGCTGGCACCGCTGGGCAGCGCGGCCCAACCCCGGCCGGTGACCCAGCTCAGCTGCATCGCGACGCTGAGCACCGGCAGCACGGCCCGGGACGAGGTGCTCGGCGACCTGGTCGTGCAGCGCCTGACCAGGGGTGTCGCCGGGGGTGACCGGACCGGCGGAGGGCCGCAGACGATCGTCGTCGTGGGGGCGGACGAGATCGCCCGCAGGCACCTGGAGCGCCTGTCCGACGTGTGCGAGCGGCGTGGGGTCCGGTTGGTGTACCTGTTCCGTCACCTGCGCGGGACGTCGCTCCAGGTGCTGGGCGCCGGGGCGGTCGGCGTGATGCGGCTCGGCAATCACCAGGAGGCCACCGAGGCGGCGGAGTTCATCGGACGACAGCAGCGGTTCGTGCTCACCCAGCTGACCCACCAACTCGGTGGCGCGGAGACGCACAGCACCGGTGAGTCGGAGACCCAGACCCGGGCCAGCGGCGGAGGAATGCCGTCGCTGCGGCGGCCGTGGCAGGCGCTCTCCGGGATGGTGGGGAGCAGCTCCCGTTCCTGGCGCACCACCGCCGGGCATGCCGAGGGCACGAACTGGAACAACGCCGAGACGTACCAGCGGGCGTCGGAGTTCGCGGTCGAGCCCCGGACGTTGCAAGGGCTGCCCGACTACGCGATGTTGCTGGTCACCGCCGGTCAGCAGGGGCCGTCGATCACCGCCGTCGAGTGCAATCCGGACATCGTGTCGCTGCCGCGGGTCGCGGCCGAGCCGCTGCCGCCGGGTACTGCCGGGGCACCGAGCCTGGCGGCGCCGCCACCCATCGCCCTACCGCACGCGGTGCAGCCGCCCTACGGGACGACAGCGGCACGCGGCGCTTCGCAGCCGCACCCTGCACCCGCGACACCACCCCCCGGCGGTTCGCAGCCGCACCCTGCACCCGCGACACCACCCCCCGGCGCTTCGCAGCCGCACCCCACGCCCCCGCCGCCGAGCTGGCCACACCAAGGCCCGCCGCCGCCCCGCTAACGCCGGCTGGCCACCGTTCGACTGGCGCTGGCCGACCACACCGGGTCCGCCACCGTTCAGCTGGCGCAGTTTGACGCCAAATCGGTCTCCACGGGAGCCCGTGGAGACCGATTTGGCGTCAAAGCGTGCGCATCCGAGCCGAGCTGCCGCCCCGCGGCGAGCCGCTCGACCTGGAGCCCGCCCCAGGGCGACGCTGACATCCGCGCCGCCGCCCGACGGCTAGGCGCTCGGCCCTGGAGCCCGCCCCAGGGCGACGCTGACATCCGCGCCGCCGCCCGACGGCTAGGCGCTCGGCCCTGGAGCCCGCCCCAGGGCGACGCTGACATCCGCGCCGCCGCCCGACGGCTAGGCGCTCGGCCCTGGAGCCCGCCCCAGGGCGACGCTGACATCCGCGCCGCCGCCCGACGGCTAGGCGCTCGGCCCTGGAGCCCGCCCCAGGGCGACGCTGACATCCGCGCCGCCGCCCGACGGCTAGGCGCTCGGCCCTGGAGCCCGCCCCAGGGCGACGCTGACATCCGCGCCGCCGCCCGCGGCTCGCCGCCGCTCTAACCTGGAGCCCGTCCAGGGCGACGCTGGCATCCGCGCGCAAGGCCGCCTCGACCTTTGTGTGGTCTCAAGGCCTTGCGCGCGGCTGTCAGCGTTGGTCTGGGCGGGCCGCCCACCGCGGCTGTCAGCGTCGTTCTGGTCGGGCCGCCCACTAAGGGTTGCGGTGGGACTCGTAGCGGAAGCCCCGGCGGCCGAAGACCACGCGGGTACCTGGCGTGAGCGTCACCTTGCGGTGTGCTTCGAGCCGCGTCCAGGACTCGCTGTTCGGCGGCGCGATGTGCGTCCCGTTCGCGGACGCCAGGTCGACCACGTTCACGTCCCAGCCGTCCAGCTCGATCCGAGCGTGGATGCGCGACACGACCCCCTTGGGATCGTCGATGCGCAGCGCTCGCGCCCGTCCCTGCAGCACCGCGTCGTCCCGCTCGGGCTCTCGGCCGACCACGTAGTCGGTGTCGAGCCGGAACGTCGCGCCGTCGTCGAGGACGAGCAGGCCCAGCGGTGGCCGCGGACCGGTCCGCGACACGTGCGTGAGCTGCGCCATCGAGATGCCGCAGACCGCGCAGTACGGCACCCGCGGGTCGTTGAAGTGGTCGTTCTTGCAGTAGATGCCCAGGACGATCGGGCGCGCGTCGGCTTCCTCGGCACCGTCCGCCGGCACCGGGCCGGGCGGCGGCTGCACGTCGGCAGGCGGGAGCGGCCCGGACGTCTGCGACCGCTCCGAGGCCTCCACCTGGTCACCGATGAGCAGGACCGCCTCGAACGGTGCCGCCGGGTCGAAGTCCCCCGCGCCCTGCGCTGCGGGCGGCGCGGACGCCGGATGCAGGGCCGGATCCGGGACCGGCTGCTCCGGCAGCACTGGGGCCGGACCCGTCGGCGTGTGCACCGGCCCGTCGTGCGGCGCGGGCGGCGGCTCGAACGGGGCCGGGGGCACTGGCCGGTCGTCGAACGACGGAACCGGGGGTGGCGGCGGCGGTGGCGGTGACTCGAACGACGCCGGCGGCGCGGGGGGCACCGGAGGCGCCGGCGGGGCCGAGGACGGCATCAATGGGTCGTCGGCCGGGGGCGCCGGGGGCGCGTACCCAGCCGGCGGCACGTCCCAGCCCCGCTGCACGGACGCCGCACCGCGCGACGGCGCGGACTCGGCCGGCTCCGACGACGGCTCGGACGAGAACGGCGGGGGCGGCGGGTCGTCCAGCAGCGACGCGGGCGGCAGCGGGCGAACCGCCGAGTCCGCCGCTCGCGGGTCGAAGGCCTCGGTGCGCTGCAGCGGGTCGCGGTCTTCCGGCTCCGGGTCGACCGGCGGCACCGACGCGAGCGGCGTCACCGGAGCGAGTGGCTCCACCGGCGGAACCGACGGCACGGGCGGCGAGGGCGGAACGGGCGGCGCCGGATCAACCGGCGGCGGCGCGGACGGCATCGCCGTCGTCGGCGGCACCGGGTCAGAAGGGGCAGACGGGGCAGGCACCGGCGATGCCTGCCGCACCGGGGCCACCGGGACCGCCGGAACGCCGGGCACGGACGGAGCCGGAGCAGCCGCCACCGCCGACGGCACGCCGAAGACGAACCCGCCCGCGCGCACCACACCGGCGTCCAGCCGCGACCACGGGTCGTGGCCCTGGACGCCCAGGGTGTCGAGCGCACCGCGGATCACCCGCGCCGGCGCCGGGATCATCCGGTCGACCCACGTCACCGCGTCCCGGCCGTCGAGCACCAGCTCGCCGTCGTCGGTCACGACGGAGACCTGGGCCGCGCCGTGCACGATCACCGCGATCCCGTCACCGACCGGCCCGAACGCCGCGAGCGGTGGGAAGTCGGAATCCTGCGCCGAGATCAACAGGCTCGCGAGACGCCGACCGAGGCGTCGCCCATCGCCACCGGCGGCCGACGCGATCGCGTCCAGCACCTCGGCGGTGCGGTCGTCGTCGCCTTCCGGTGCGGCGTAGAGCAGGACCAGGTCGCCGTAGCGAGCGAGCAGGCCGGAGCCGGCGACCGGCGCGAGCGCCCGGTCGTCCGGCTTCTCATCGGTGTTGCCTGTGGTCACACGAACCTCCCACCCCGGAACCGCCAGTGGATCGAGAACACCCGCATGGGGCCGTTCGCGAATACCCAGACTGCCACCCAGACCAGGATGAAGAGAATCCAGTACGAGAGTGACTGCAAGCCAGTGAGACCTTCGATACCCGGGACGGCGCCGACGAGCAGCAACGCCCAGATCAGCAGCCCCTCGTTCAGGAACGTCAGCAGGCCGAGCAGCGTCGGCCAGTCCTTCTCCCAGCGCCACTGCATGAGGAAGTGGTACAGCAGCTCCCAGAGCACACCGATCACCGTAACCGTGACCAAGACGGTGTACGCAATGCGGTACTTACCGCCGATACCGACGCCCAGCGGCAGCAGCGGCGTAACGAACAGCGTCACCAAGCCGCCGATGACGAGCGTGAACACGATCCGGCTCTGGATCCGACCCCACAGCGTGGGCAGCATTCTTAACTCCAGTCCTTATGTGTGAGGGTCAGATCTGCTGGTTCCGGGCCCACTTGAGCCACTGACCCACCGACCGGCCAGGGCCGATGCGCTTGCAGAACCCGCGCCGGGCCAGGTCGTCGGCGATCTCCTGGGCGGCCACCTGCAAGCCGAGGAACGTATCGACGCCCGGGAAGTACCCGCCCAGCGTCGGAGACCCGGACGCGTACATCCGTCCCTCGCCGTTGGCGGTACCGCGCAGCTCGAACGACCGCTCGACGTCGAGCCGGCCGACGGGGTTGCGTCCGACGCCGCTGTGGTCCATCAGGTCGGCCAACAGCCGGTGCTCCCGGACGTCTGCCTCCAGGCCGGTGCAGTCGATGATGAAGTCGGCCGAGATGTCGGTGACCTGCCCGTTCCCGAGCTTCACGCGGCTGACGGTCCGGCCGTCCGGCCCGATGCTCACGGCCTCGGCCGTGCCCTCCAGCGTGTGGTACCAGTTGCCCTGCCGACCGGCATCCATCTGGGCCTGCCAGCGCCGACGCCACGGGGTGTTGGTGCCGCCCATGTCCTTGTAAGCCTGGGCCCGCTCGGCGCCTTCCAGCTTGCGCATCTTCGCCTTGAGCTGTCCGCCCCAGACCGACTTCGGGTAGTTGAAGCCCTGGTAAGCGAAGCCGTTGCTGCCCGGCCGTCGCAGCCAGGCATTCTTGCCGTGCGGCCCGCGCACATAGGTGCGGAACAAGTGGACGATCTGCGTCTGCAGCCCGAACTTCTCCCGGTCGTCCATGAGCCGCTGTAGCACTCGGGAGGCGACGATGCCGCCGCCCCGGACGAGCACGGTACCCGGCCGGGACCTCAGGAACGTGTAGACGTGCTCGTGGTCCTCGTAGGCGTTGACCACGTGGTGGAAGTCCTGGTGCTTGGTGCGGAAATCCTGCAACTCGGGCAGGAACTTCAGGCCCGGGTAGCCGATCCCGACGTGCACGTACTGGGAGCGGTAGGCGACGCGCTTGGTCTGGGAGGCACCGTCGGGCGGCGTCAGGATCGTGAAGTAACCGCCACCGTGACGGCGGCGCACCATCCGCACCTGGCCTTTGACGAGCATGTCCCACCAGCGGATCCGCCTGGCCTCGCGCTCCAGGTTCTCGAACACCATCCCGGCGCGAGGCGTGTAGAAGTCCGCGAACGTCGGCTCGACCAGCACCTGCCACAGAGCCTTCGGCGACTTGTCCTTCCACGCCTCTTCGACCGCGTAGGACGGGAAGCCCCAGATGTTGTCCGGGCGGGACGCCGAGTCCGATCGGATGCGCTCCGGACGCGGAATCTGCGAGACCCGGGTGAGGTACTCGTACGTCTGCCACGGGTTGTCGATGTTGGACAGAATCCGGATGTTGTTCGTCGGAACCCCGGCGATCCGCAGGTAGTCCACGGTCACGAACGATCCGATACCGCCGCCGATGGTGACGAACGGGACGTCGACGATCGGGATGCCGGCGGCGGCCACGAGCTGGTCGGACCAGACGTCGGTCTGGATCATCTCCGGCGTGAGGTCACCGGCTCCTCCGCCGGCAACCGGGTAGCTCTGCTGCTGCGGCGCACCCTGGGCGGGGTACGACGGCTGGGCGGGGTACGACGGCTGCTGCGCCGGGTACGGCTGCTGGCTCGGCGGTGAGGTCGGGTACACGGACGTCGGCGGGAGCCCACGCTCACTTCCGACGGAAGGGCCCGCCGCATACCCAGGGCCAACACCACCGGCGTGGTTCGGCGTCTGACCGGGGTACGGACTGCTCATAACCCTCACCATCTCCTCGCAGCACAGGAACCACGACGGACGCCGTCCGCCGCGTCGGTGAGGTTAGGGGGTCCGGCCTCGCCCGCGTCGGGCTCTGACGCGAATGCGACTCACCCGTCGGGCGTGGCGTTCTGACCTGGAGCCCGCCCAGGGCGGCGCCGGCAGTCGAGCGCGAGGCTGTCTCGACCTTGCGGTGGTCTCAAGGCCTTGCGCGCGGCTGTCAGCGTTGTTCTGGGCGGGCCGCAGTTATCAGGTGCGGGCGGGCTCTAGGACCATGGCGTCGAGGAAGTCGGCGGCCCAATCCAGCAACGCCGTGTCGCGCAGTGGCTGCCCGCCGACTCGCGCCGTCGCCGGACGCGGCACCAGGACGACGTCGACCGCTTGCTTGTACATCGCGCCCGGGTAGAGCCGCTGCAGCCGCATGACCTTCGACTCCGCCAGCCGCAGCGGCGCGAACCGGACCTGACGCCCCTGCAGTGACACTTCGTTGATGTGCGCCGCCTTGGCCTTCACCCGGAACGCCGCCACCGCGAACAGGTTCTCCACCGGCTCCGGCGGGTTGCCGTACCGGTCGCGGATCTCTTCCCGGACCGCCGCCAGATCCTCGGCGGTGGTGATGCCGGCGAGCTTCCGGTAAGCCTCCAGCCGCAGGCGCTCGCCCGGGATGTAGTCGTGCGGCAGGTGCGCGTCGACCGGCAGATCGACCTTGACCTCGGACTCGATCTCGGTGCGCTCGCCCTTGTACTCGGCGACCGCTTCCCCGACCAACCGGACGTACAGGTCGAACCCGACGTTCGCGATGTGACCGGACTGTTCCCCGCCGAGCAGGTTGCCCGACCCGCGGATCTCCAGGTCCTTCATCGCCACCGCCATACCGGCGCCGAGGTCGGAGTTCTGGGCGATCGTCGCGAGCCGGTCGTGCGCGGTCTCGGTCAGCGGCCGCTCCGGCGGGTAGAGGAAGTACGCGTACGCGCGCTCGCGCCCACGTCCCACCCGGCCCCGGATCTGGTGCAGCTGGGAGAGGCCCAGCACGTCGGCCCGCTCGACGATCAGCGTGTTCGCGTTCGGGATGTCCAGACCGGACTCGACGATCGTGGTCGAGACGAGGACGTCGTACTCCTTGTCGTCGAACCCGAGCATCACGCGCTCCAGGGCGTCCTCGTTCATCTGGCCGTGCGCCACCGCGATCCGGGCCTCGGGCACCGCGTTCCGCAGCCGCGCCGCTGCCCGCTCGATCGACTCGACCCGGTTGTGCAGGTAGAACACCTGCCCCTCGCGGAGCAGCTCGCGGCGGATCGCGGCGCCGATCTGCCTCTCCTCGTACGGGCCGACGAACGTCAGCACCGGGTGCCGCTCCTCCGGCGGTGTGAGGATCGTCGACATCTCCCGGATGCCGGTCAGCGACATCTCCAGCGTCCGCGGGATCGGGGTCGCCGACATCGTCAGCACGTCGACCGCGGTGCGCATCTGCTTGAGCTGTTCCTTGTGCTCGACGCCGAAGCGCTGCTCCTCGTCGACGATGACCAGCCCGAGGTCCTTGAACCGGGTCGAGGGCTGCAGCAGCCGGTGCGTCCCGACCACGATGTCGACCTCCCCGGACGCCAGCTTCGCGACGGTCTCGGACGCCTCCGCGTCACTCTGGAACCGTGACAGCTGGGCCACCACGACCGGGAACTGGGACATCCGCTCGGAGAACGTCAAGAAGTGCTGCTTGGCCAGGATCGTGGTCGGCACCAGCACCGCGACCTGCTTGCCGTCCTGCACCGCCTTGAACGCCGCCCGGACCGCGATCTCGGTCTTGCCGTAGCCGACGTCGCCGCAGATCACCCGGTCCATCGGGTACGGCTTCTCCATGTCGGCCTTGACCTCGTTGATCGCGACGAGCTGGTCGGGCGTCTCCACGTAGGGGAACGCGTCCTCCAGTTCGCGCTGCCACGGGGTGTCGGCCGCGAACGCATGCCCCTTCGTGCTCGTGCGGGCCGCGTACAGCCGGATCAGCTCGCCGGCGATCTCCTTGACCGCCTTGCGCGCCCGTCCCTTGGCCTTCTGCCAGTCGGCGCCGCCCATCTTGTGCAGCGCCGGCGACTCGCCGCCGACGTACCGGGTGAGCTGCTCCAGCGAGTCGGTCGGCACGAACAGCCGATCGCCGGGCTGGCCACGCTTGCTCGGTGCGTACTCCAGAACGAGGTACTCACGCTCGCCGCCGTTGATCGTCCGCTTGATCATCTCGACGTAGCGGCCGACGCCGTGCTGCTCGTGCACCACGTAGTCGCCGGGCTGCAGCTGCAGCGGGTCGACCGCGTTCCGCCGCCGGGACGGCATCCGCCCACGCTCCCGGCCGGAGCCGGCCCGCGCACCGGTGAGGTCGGACTCGGTGAACACGATCAGCTCGGCGCTGTCGAGCAGGAACCCGCCGGCGAGCTGGCCGGTGGTGACCAGCACCGACCGTGCCTCCGGGGCGGCCGGGACGTCGGCGACCAGCTGGGCGCCCAGGTCGGCCTCGCGCAGCGTCTCGGCGGCTCGCTGCGCGGACCCAGGCCCCTCGAAGACCAGCACGGCCCGCCAGCCGTCGCCGACCCGGCGCCGCAGCTCCTCGACCGCCCGCGTGGTGTCGCCGCGGTACGTGTCGACCGGCTTCGCACCGAGCGTCAACGACTCCCGGGCTGCGCCCGGATCGTCGATGGTGGGGATGTGCACGTCGGTCGCGTCGTCCGCCGACAATTCATCGGACGACGGAGAGCCGACCGCCGTACCTCCGAACGGGGCCACCGTCCACCAGGGCAGGCCCCGGCCGGTCGCGGCCGAGCGGACCTCCGCCAGGCTGCGGAACGCGGCGGCGCCCAGATCGATCGGGGCTTCCCCGCCGCCTGCGGCCGCTGCCCAGGAGGCCGCCAGGAACTCCGCGCTGGTGGCGACCAGGTCGCGGGCGCGCGCCCGGATGCGCTCCGGGTCGCAGAGCAGGACGTGTGTCCCGGCCGGCAGCGTCTCGACCAGCAGTTCGAGTTCGCCGGAGCCCTCGAGCAGCGCCGGGGTCAGCGACTCCATGCCCTCTACCGGGATGCCGTCGGCGACCTTGTCGAGCATCTCGGCGAGCGCCGGGTGCTCCTTCGCGAGCTGGGATGCCCGCTCGCGGACCTCCGGGGTGAGCAGCAGCTCGCGGCAGGGCGGCGCCCAGAGCCCGTGCGCGGCGATCTCCAGGGACCGCTGGTCGGCGACCGCGAAGTAGCGGACCTCCTCGACCTCGTCGCCCCAGAACTCGACCCGGACCGGGTGCTCCTCGGTCGGCGGGAACACGTCGAGGATGCCGCCGCGGACTGCGAACTCGCCCCGCTTCTCGACCAGGTCGACCCGGGCGTAGGCGATACCGACCAATTGCTCGACGACGTCGTCGAGCGGAGCGGTGTCACCGGCCTGCAGCCCGACCGGCTCCAGGTCACCCAGCCCGGCCAACTGCGGCTGGAGCACGCTGCGTACCGGCGCGATGACGACGTCGAGCGGGCCGGTCGTGGGGTCGTCGGTGGACGGGTGCGCCAGCCGACGGAGCACGGCCAGCCGGCGGCCGATCGTGTCGGCGCGCGGCGAGAGCTTCTCGTGCGGCAGCGTCTCCCAGGCCGGGTAGACCGCGATCCGATCGGGGGGCAGCAGGCAGGTCAGCGCCGCGGCGAGGTCGTCGGCCTCCCGGCCGGTCGCGGTGACGGCGAGGACCGGGCCCGGACGGCCCGACTCGCCGCGGGCGGCGGCCAGTGCGGCCACGACGAACGGACGCAGCGACTCGGGTGCGGTGAGGTCGAGCTCCCCCGCCACATCGGCGGTGGCGCGCCGCGCGGCCTCGGCCAGGGCCGGGTCGGTGCGGGCAGCGTCGAGCAGACCACTGAGGCTCATCCGGATGCCTTCCACTTCACAGGCCGGCCGCCGAGCCCGGCACAGCCGGTCCGGCAGCGGCGAAACGCACGGGTGCGCACACCGAAGAGCCCCCAACCGAGCGCACGCGGGGGCGTGCGCGGACGGGAGCCGGTGGCCACGCACTCGCCAGACTACGCCGGAACACCGACAGAACGCCGCGCCCGCGGGGCTCTCCGGTGGCTCGCCGACCGAGTCCGGTGATGCGACTGTTCGCATCGCGCGATCAATTTTTGGCACTTCCTTCGCAAACTTCCGACGACCCGAGCGCAGAAAGTGCGCCCGATGTTCCCCAGCTCCCTGGGGAATTGCATGAAGCCCTGGATTTGCACCATCTTCGACTGGCGAGTTCCGCTACCGTCCCACCCACTCAAAGCCGCCATCAGGCAGGAGGACGGGATGGCGCTACCACCGGCGAGCCCGCGGAACCACCGTGGGCGGCACGCCCGCCCACGGGCCGTACCCGAGGTCGTGGACGCCGAGCTGGTCGAGCCGGACACGCCGTCGCTGGACGACACCACGGTCATCGACGTCGACGTGATCGACCTCCCCACCGACGCGGGTCACGCCGCCGACGGCCCGACCCCGCTGGTGACGACCGGTCGAGCGGCGGGTCGCTGGGTGAAGTGGTTGCGTGCGCGCGGCGAGGAGCCGCCGCCGAGTGCCCGGCCGACGCATCCCGTGCATCCCGGTCGGGCCGGCCGCCACGCCGCTCCGACTCCGCCGGAGACTCCACCGGAGGCCCCGGCTCCGCCGACGAAGGCGCCACCAGCGCCACCCGTCGCCTCGACCGCGCACACGGAGACCCTCGGCGCACGAGCGGAGACCCTCCGCGCACGTGCCGAGAACCGCGCCACCCGAGCCGAGGCCCGGCGCGCACCAGCAGAGGCCCCCGGCGCACCACCGCAGGGCGGCGTTGAGCCGACGGCTGCCGCGACGGCGTCTTCGGCGGCCCCACCGGCCGAAGACACGGCCGCGCCGACGCCTGTAACGGTCCGCCCTGCCGGGAAGCCCGCGCGGCCCACGGAGCCGACCACGACTCGGCTGCGTACGGTGCCGGCCCGAGAAGCGCCGGCGTCCGGCGTCGCCCGGGAGAACGAGCGGGCGAACGACGAGCCGCGGACGCGGACGCGGACGGCGGGGCGTACCGGCGGCGGTTGGCGGGCCTACCTGCGGGCCGGCCTGCTCGTGGGCGGCGCGCTCGGGATCCAACTGGCGTTCGTCCTGTCGTACGTGGGTGCGTGGAACACGCCGGTCGCCGACGGCTTGCCGGTCGCGATCGTGACGTCACCGTCGGTGGAGCAGTTCCAGGCGCGGATCGACCGGGACAGCGACGCGATCGGAACCCGTACCTTCACCGACCGCGGCGACGCGTTCGAGGCGCTCGGCGACCAGGACGTCCACGCGGTCTTCGTCTCCGGCCGCGACGGCTTGGAGCTGCACCTGGCCTCCGCGGCGAGCGGTACGGCCGCCGACACCCTGACCCAGCTCTACGGCGAGGTCTCCACCGCCACCGGCGCCCCGCTGGAGGTCTACGACGACTATCCGCTGCCGCCCACCGACGACCGGGGTATCGCCCCGTTCTACCTGGTCGTGGGCTGGGTGGTCGGTGGCTACCTGGTCTCCACGCTGCTCTCGTTCATCGCCGGGTCGTATCCGGAGCCCCGACGCGGACGGATCCGCGTGCTGGCGCTGCTGCTCTACTCGGTGCTGTCGGGCATCGGCGGCGCGGCGATAGTGGGGCCGATGCTCGGCATCTGGCAGGGCAACACGGTCGGACTCGCGGCGCTGGGCGTCCTGGTGGTGTTCGGCGCCTCGGTGACCGCGGCCGCGCTGTCGGCCTTGTTCGGCGCGGTCGGGACCGGGCTGACCTTCCTGCTGCTGGTGGTGCTCGGCAACCCGGGCTCGGGCGGGCCGTTCCCGCCGGGGTTGCTGCCCGAACCGTTCCACGACCTGCACACCTGGATGCTGACCGGCGCCGCGACGGACGCCACCCGCTCGATCGTCTACTTCGGCGGGCAGGGCGTGATCGGCGCTTACCTGGTGCTGCTGCTCTGGTGCGGGTTCGGCTCGGCGCTCTACCTGACGTCGAGCACCGTTCGGGGCTACCTCCGGCGTCCCACTACTTGATCGATGCGGCGGCGCGGGTCCGGCGTCAACTACCTAGGTTCTAAGCTGGGGTTACGCGGGACATCGAGGTCCCTGGAGTCCGACTCGAGCCCGGGGAGCCGTCATGCCCGACACGGAGGCCGTGCCCTCTGACCTGTGGGGTCTGGGCAACGTCAACAGCATCGCGTCCGACGACGCGAACCAGGCAGATCGCGAGCTGCGCGCCGACATCCGGCGGATGGGCAACCTGCTCGGCGAGACGCTGGTCCGCCAAGAAGGGCCCGACCTGCTGGAGCTCGTGGAGAAGGTGCGCGCGGCCGCCCGCACCGACGCCGCGGCCGCCGCCGACGCGCTGTCCGGCATCGACATCCCGACCGCCATCCGGTTGGTGCGCGCGTTCGCCACCTACTTCCACCTGGCGAACATCACCGAGCAGGCGCACCGCGGCCGCGAGCTGCGGCGCCGCCGGGCGACCCAGGGTGGCTGGCTGGACGGGGCCGCTCGCCTGATCAAGGCGCGCGGTCTGTCGTCCGAGGAGATCGCCGAGGGCGCCGCGCACCTGGCGATCCGGCCGGTGTTCACCGCGCACCCGACCGAGGCGGCGCGCCGCTCCACGCTGGCCAAGCTGCGCCGGGTCGCCGACCTGCTGGAGGCGGAGGCCACCGAGGCCGCGTTCTCCGGCATCTCGGCCGACGGCGCCGGAAACATGGTGACCCGGCGGACGAACCGGGAGCTCGCCGAGGTAGTCGACCTGCTCTGGCAGACCGACGAGCTGCGGTTGGAGAAGCCGGAGCCCACCGACGAGGCCCGCAACGCGATCTACTACCTCAACGACCTGCACGCCGACGCCGCGCCCGCGGTGCTCACCGAGCTGGCCGACACGCTGGCCGACCTGGGCGCGGAGATGCCGCCCACCGGCACGCCGCTGACGTTCGGCAGCTGGATCGGCGGTGACCGGGACGGAAACCCGTTCGTCTCGGCGCAGGTCACCCGCGACGTCCTGCGGCTGCAGCACGAGTACGGCATCCGGGACACCGACGCCGGCCTCGCCGCGCTGATCGAGGAGCTGTCCGTCTCCGACCAGGTCGTCGAGGTGTCGCAGGAGCTGCTGGACAGCGTCGCGGCAGACCTGGCGAACCTGCCGGAGCTCGAGCCGCGGTACCGCCGGGTCAACGCGGCCGAGCCGTACCGGCTGAAGATCCGGTGCATGCGGACGAAGCTCTCCAACACCCGGCAGCGGCTCGCCCGGAACACCCCGCACCAGCCTGGGCGCGACTACCTCGGCTCGCACGAGGTGGTCGCAGATCTGGAGCTGATGCGCCGGTCGCTGCTCGAGCACCGCGGGACGCTGATCGCGAACGGCACGCTCACCAAGCTGATCCGCACGGTCTCGGCGTTCGGGCTGCACCTGGCGACGCTCGACATCCGCGAACACTCCGGGGCGCACCATCGGGCGCTCGCGCAGTTCGTCGACAGGGTCGCCGAGCTCGACGTGCCCTACGCGGAGCTGACCCGCGAGGCCCGCACCGAGTACCTGGCCCGTGAGCTGGCCGGACGGCGTCCGCTGGCGGGCGCTTCCAGCCGGCTCGACGAGGCGGGCGCGAAGACGTTCGGGGTCTTCGGTGCGGTGCGGGAGATCCTCGACCAGTTCGGGCCCGAGGTGATCGAGTCGTACATCATCTCGATGACCGAAGGCGTCGACGACGTGCTCGCCGCGGCGGTGCTGGCCCGCGAAGCCGGCCTGATCGACGTCAACGGTGGCCTGGCGCGGATCGGCTTCGTGCCGCTGCTGGAGCAGGTCGCCGAGCTGAAGGCGGCCGGCGAGATCCTCGACCAGCTGCTGTCGATCCCCGCCTACCGGGCGATCGTCGCCGCCCGCGGGGACGTCCAGGAGGTCATGCTCGGCTACTCCGACTCGAACAAGGACGCCGGCATCACGTCCAGCCAATGGGAGATCCACCGGGCGCAGCGGGCGCTGCGGGACGTCGCCCAGCGGCACGGCGTCCGGCTGCGGCTGTTCCACGGCCGCGGCGGCACCGTCGGACGCGGCGGCGGCCCGACGCACGAGGCGATCCTCGCCCAGCCGTACGGGACGCTCGACGGCGCGATCAAGGTCACCGAGCAGGGCGAGGTGATCTCGGACAAGTACGCGGTGCCCGCGCTGGCCAGGGAGAACCTCGAGCTCACCGTCGCCGCCGTGCTGCAGGCGACGCTGCTGCACACCGAGCCCCGGCAGCCGCAGGCCGACCTCGACCGCTGGTCCGAGCTGATGGACCGGGTCGCCGCGCCGGCGCAGAAGGCCTACCGGGACCTGATCGGAGACCCGGATCTGCCCCGCTACTTCTGGGCGTCCACGCCGGCCGAGTTGCTGGGCGCGCTGAACATCGGGTCGCGGCCGGCGAAGCGTCCGGACACCGGGTCGGGGCTGGCCGGGCTGCGGGCGATCCCGTGGGTGTTCGGATGGACGCAGTCCCGGCAGATCGTGCCGGGCTGGTACGGGGTCGGTACCGGATTCGCCGCCGCCCGCGAGGCCGGGCTCGGCGACCTGCTGGCCGACGCGTACACCCGCTGGCATTTCTTCCGGACGTTCGTGTCGAACGTCGAGATGACGCTGGCGAAGACCGACCTGTCGATCGCTCGCCGCTACGTGGAGCGGCTGGTCGACCCGGGGCTGCGGCACATCTTCGACAAGATCGTCGCCGAGCACGACCGGAGCGTGGGCGAGATCCTGCGGATCACCGGCGAGCCGGCGCTGCTCGACGCCCAGCCGGTGTTGCAGCGGACGCTGGCCGTGCGCGACACGTACCTGCAGCCCCTGCACCACCTGCAGATCGAGCTGCTGGCGCGGTACCGCGCGAACGAGGACGACCCGCAGTTGCAGCGAGCGCTGCTGCTCACGATCAACGGCGTCGCCGCGGGCATGCGCAACACCGGCTGACGGGATAGCTGCAACGAATCGGGGTCCAAGCGGCGCTCGAATCCCGATTCGTCGTCGAGCCTTCCCACTGCGGACGCAAACCGCGTTGGCACGCGTACTATCGGCTCACCCGCATATGTCGCGCGGCAGACTCACCGTCGCCCGGCGTCCTCATCGTCGTGGTACTGCGGGGTCCGCTGCCGTTCGGTCAGCGTCGACCGCGCGGTCCCCCTCCTGTCCGAAATGCTGACGACACGTGAGCGTCGTCGGCCGGCAGCTAGGCGGAGGACTTGCCATGAAGGCGAGACGACTCGGCATCCAAGGGCCACAGATCAGCGCGGTCGGACTCGGCTGCGCCGGACTGAGCTGGGCCTACTCCGAATCGAGCCGGGACGACGACGTGTCGGTCGCGGTGATCCACTCCGCCCTCGACCACGGTGTGACGTTCTTCGACACCGCGGACAGCTACGGCGGAGGACACAACGAGGAACTCGTCGGGCGCGCGTTACGGCGGCACCGGCACGAAGTGACGCTCGCCAGCAAAGTGGGCCTGCGTCCCGGGCCGGGCGGCCTGCACCCGGACGGGCGGCCCGACCACATCGAGACCGCGATCGACGCGACCCTCTACCGGCTCGGCGACGACGTCGTCGACCTCTACTACCTGCACCAGGTGGACCCGGACGTCCCGCTCGCCGACACCTGGGGGGCGATGGCCTCGCTCGTCGAGAAGGGAAAGGTGCGCCACCTCGGGCTGTGCGAGGTGACGCCGGAGCAGGCCGCCGAGGCTCACTCGATCCATCCGGTCACCGCGATCCAGTCCGAGTTCTCGCTGTGGACCCGGGAGCCACTGGAGGCAGGCGTCCTCGACTGGTGCCGCGAGAACGACGCCACGTTCGTCCCGTTCGCACCGCTCGGACGTGGCTCCCTGACCGGTGCCGTGACCGCGACCCGAGCCCTGGCCGGAGACGCCGCCGAACCGCCGAACCGCGCGCTGGGTCTACTCCGCGAGGTGGCCGGCCGGCACTGGGCCACACCGGCGCAGGTCGCTCTGGCCTGGGTGCTGGCGCAGGGTGAGCACGTCGTACCGATCCCGGGGACAAAACACCGCCGGTACCTGCAGGAGAACGTCGGTGCGGCGCGGATCGAACTGACCCCGGAGGACCTCGACGACCTCGCGACCGCCCCGGTCGTCGCCACCGTCCGCTGACGCACGCGGCGTCCGCTGACGCACCAGCCTCTGCTTACGCGGTCAGGCCGGTGCGTAGGCACCCGTCGTGCGGGGCCTGGGGCGGAGGTAGCCGAGCGCGAGCACCGCGAGCACACCCAGGCAGAGCGCTCCCGCGCCGCCCACCAGGTACAGCAGCCGACGCGGCGGTCCGCTCGGCGCGACCGGCACGACCGCGGGCACGATCAGGTCGGCGATCACCTGCGGATCGTCGACGCTCTGCCGCACTCCCGCGCGTGCGAGCGCGTTCGCGACCTCGGCGCCGCCGTCGGCGTCGGGGCCGATGACGCTGATCCGCAGACTCACGGTGGCGGGTTGCTGGACCACACGAGCGCTCTTGGCGACGGCGCCCGGGCGGAGGCCCAGCGTGGCCGCGACGGTGTCGAGCGTCGCCGGGGCGGACAGGTACGCGACGTACCGGCTGGCCGCGAGCGTGAGGTCGTCCGAGCCGACCTCGGCGGTGTCCCGCGGCGAGAGGCTCAGGACGGCGGTGCTGGTGTAGGTGTCCGGCTGCGCGTGCACGTAGCCGATCGACGTCGCGGCGAGGCACAGGACGAGCGCGACCACGAGCGCGAGCGGGGAACCGCGGTTCATCGTGCGATCGCCTCCTCCAGCTCCCGGTCTGCGGCGTCCGGCTCGGCGGGCACCGGCGGAGGGGGCGTCGTGCGGCGGCGCCAGGCGAGCAGGCCGAGCCCGGCAACGAGCAGGACGCTCGCCGCGGTACCAGCCAGGACCGCAGGCGGGACCACCGGGCCGAACACCGGCGCCGGTCCGGGCGTCCGGACGATCGCCACCCGGCCGAGCGGGCTCGGCACCTGCTCCCCCGCCGCCAGCAGCGCGGTCCCGTCGTCGGTGTAGGTGACGGCCTCGCCCTGGGGCGCACGCCCGAGCGACACCCGCCGGGGCACGCCGGTCCGCAGCGCACGGGCGACGTCGCCGTCCGGAGCATCCCACTCCAGGGCCGCGCCGGGCGTCCGGAGCACGAAGCGGACGCCGTCCGGCGCGACCGCTCCGCCGGTCACCGCCAGCGCGCCGCCGCTACGCCCGGGCAACCAGGGACGCAGGTCCAGCGTCCCCACCCGACGCAGGGTGGTCACCGGGTCCAGCGGCAGGTCGGCTTCGTAGATCGCGGCGACCCCGGTCCGGTCCTTGCTGACCAGCACGATCTGGCCGGTGAGCGTCACCAGCAGCGCTTCGACGTCCTGCGCACCGTCCGGATAGCGCAGGTCGTACCGGCTCACCGCGTTGACCGCCGGGATCGGGTTGTCCCTGGTGACCGGCTGACCAGCGCGGGCGGAGTCGAGCGTCCGGCCCGGTACCCAGCGGTACAGCGACACCGCGCGTCGTTGGCTCGTGTTCCCACCGGTGTCGGCGAGCCACAGCGCACCGTCCGCGGCCAGGCCGAGGTCCTCCAGGTCCACCGACTTCTCACCGCTCGCCCGCAGCGTGGCCCGCGGGTCGTGAGCGGCCGGAAGCGTGAGGATCGTCTGCCGCACGGCGCGGCAACGGCTGTCCAGCTGCCAGACCGTGACCGGTGCGGTGTCGTTGACGACGTACAACGCTCCGCGGCTGGCCGCCATCCCGCTGATCTGGTCGAGACGGGGATCGGTGACGGTGCAGCGGGTCGTCGGCGTGCCGTACGTCGTCCGTGGACCGCTGTCGTCCGCGCGGGCGTACCCGGCGGCGGCTCCGACGAGCGCGAGCGTCGCGACGGCCGCCGCGGCACGGCGCGTCACCAGCAAACCCATCCGTGTCCTCCGCGCTCGTCGCTTCCGGGCGCGCGCCCGGAAGCGAGCGAATCGGCCACCACCGGCCGGACACGACCGGCCGGCGCGGATCGCGTCGGCTGCGGGCCGGGCACGCCCGGCAATCTCTGTGCGCACCGAGGTTACCGTCTTCAGCCGTTTAGTGTTGCCCCGTACCTAAAAGTCCAGTTATGCGTTTGACTGTCCAGGAAGTACTAGTTCGTGCCTAATTGCGAACTTTGCTGCACGACGGCGGCGGGCGGCGGGGCGACGCCCTTCCTGGTTCCCTCGCCGGACACGAGGGGGACGGATGATCGACCGGGGCGTCCGGAGTACTAGCTGTGCCGATGACCAGCAGCGACCGGGAGTCAAGAGATGACCGCCGAACAGGTCACCGACACCCTCGTACTACCCAGAATCCCCGAAGCGGTCCAAGCGGTGGCGCCGGCCGTTCCGGCCGACCGGCAGGACGCTCTGCGGCGCGCCGCGGTCGCCGCGTGTGACGCGGTAGCCGCAGTCGCCACGGCGACCGTGCTCGGTGGGCTCGTCGACGCGCTCCCGCTCCAGGAGGCGCTCGCGGTGCCGGCCGGCTGGACGCTCACGGCCTGGGCGGTCGGCGCCTACCACCGGCGACGGCTGAAGATCCGGCTGTGCGACGCGCGCGCGATCCTGCTGACGACCGTGACGCTGTGGGCGGTGGTGGGCGTTACGACCGCGATTCTGCCGGTAACCGGTGCGCAAGCGTTGACGCTGGTAGCCGTTCCGGTCACCGCGCTCGCGGTCGGCCTGGCGCGCACCGCGTTGACGCAGCTGACCCGCAGCGGCGGCGCGCTGGCGGCGGCGCCGGTGGTGCTCTACGGGCCGCAGGACGCGGTGCGGCGCTACTACGCCACGGCCGGGCGGGACGGCTCCGCGCCGCCGATCGCGGCGGCGTGCGTCACCGACCTCGGCCACGCCGAGTGGGACGACGTTCCGGGCTCGAGCGAACGGACGGCGGACCTGTCCGCCCTGACCGTGACCGGCGCGCGTGGCGGGCGGGGCCTGCTCGTGGTGGACGCGACCGCGCGGAACGGCGACGACCCCGCCCGGGCACTCGACGCCGTCGTGGACACCGTGCGGCGGACCGGCGCCGACACGGTCGTCGTGACCGGCGAGTGCGACCCGGACGCGCTCCGCGCGCTGTCCTGGCGGCTGGAGGAGCACGCGGTCGGCGTCGCCGTCACCCCGTTGTGGCCGGTCAGCCCGGAGCGGGTGACGGTCCGCGCCTACGGGGACGCGACGCTGGTCGAGGTCGCGCCGCCCCGGTACGACGGTGCCCGGTTGGCGCTGCGCGATCTCGTCGACCGGGTGATCGCCGCCGCAGCGCTGGTGTTGCTGTCGCCGGTGCTGCTCGGCGTCGCGACCGTGGTGAAGCTGACCAGCCCCGGGCCGGTGTTCTTCACCCAGCTCCGCACCGGTCAGGGCGGCCGACGATTCCGGCTGCTCAAGTTCCGCACGATGGTCGCGGACGCCGAGGCGCTGAAGGACGCGCTGTCCGGCGCGAACCAGTACACCGCCGGGACGCTGTTCAAGGTCCGGGACGATCCACGGATCACGCCGATCGGCACACTGCTGCGCGCACTGTCGCTCGACGAGCTGCCCCAGCTGGTGAACGTGGTGCGCGGCGAGATGGCGCTGGTCGGGCCGCGGCCGACCGCGACCCCACCGGAGCAGATGCGGCCCGACTACCGGCGGCGCACGCTGGTCAAGCCGGGGATGACCGGGCTCTGGCAGGTCAGCGGCCGGTCGAACCTGCCCTGGGAGGAAGCGGTCCGCCTCGACCTGCGGTACGTCGAGAACCGGTCGCTGGCGATGGACCTCGACATCGTCGCCAGGACCCTGCCGGCGGTGCTCTCCCGCGACGGCGCGTACTGAACCTTCACTCGGAAGTCAGGTCCTCGGCGACACCGAGGACCTGACTTCCCGACGGTCCGCGAACCCGGACGGGCTCAGCGGCTGCTGGGCGTGATCGAGCGGGTGATCACCGTCGCCGGGTCGAAGACGACGGTGTCCTCGTCCTCCAGCGACGGCATCTCGACGGTGTCCTCCAGCTCCTCCGGCGGAGCGGGGCGGGGCATCGTCGCGGTCGCCAGCACGGTGTCCGGCCCGGGTCGACGCATCGCCGGTGGCACGACCGGCACAGTGGCCGGCGGGTACCGGCGCCGCACGTACCACCGCACTCCCCAAGCGGCGAGCGTCCCGACGACCAACGCCCCGAGCGCCGCCCCGGCGAGCAGCGGGCTCTCGCTCGGCCCCGCCGGGCTCGTCGGCACCGTCGCCTCCGCGAGCATCCGCGCGGCGAGCACCGGGTCGGCCGACGCCCGCTCCACCACCAGCGCCGCGATCCGGTTCGCCGCCTCCGCCGCCACGGCCGCCGACCGGCCGGAGACCGCGATCGCCACGTTGGCGGTGGTGGCGGGCATCGTGACGTTCAGACCGCTCTGCAGCTCGGTGGAGGGAACACCCACGACGGCAGCCGCCTGTCGCACCACGTACGGCGACGCCGCGTAGGCGACGTACCGCGGCACCATCAACGTCACCGACGTCGCGCTGACCGGCCGCTCGCCGACCGGAACGAACGCGATGACCGCCTGGGCCGACCACGTCACCGGCCTGGTGACGACGTGCGCAGCCGCCCCGCCCAGGACCGCGAGCGCGGTCACCAGGAAGAACAGCCAGCCACGGAGCAGGAGCGGGGGGCGCTGCCCAGCAGGTGCAGGTGCCGGGGGGTCGAGGGTGGTCAAGAGAGATCCTTCCGAGATCGGTACCGGTTTTGCGGCTTTTAGGTAGTTTGACTCATCTTCGTCCCTTAGGCTGCCGACCCGTGACACCCTTCGTGCCGTCCAGTGCCACGGCGTCGCATCCGCACCCGGAACTCCCGCCGGCCCTTCGGTCCCTGCTGGCCGACGTCGGCGTGCCACCGGACGCGCTGACGACCGCGGGATTCGTCGGCCCCCGGCGGCCGGTGCACCGCCTGCTCGGCGGTGGGCTGGTGGTCGAGGTCGCGTCGACCGACGCCGGTCGGCTGCGGCTCCAGCGCGAACTCTGGGGACGCGAGTGGGCGCGGCAGGTCGGCGTCCGGACCGTCCCGATACTCGGCGCCGACCGGAGCGGTGGCTGGATGGTCGCGGAGTGGTGGCGGCCGGCCCCACCGGCCGGAGCGGCGTTCCTGGACGACGCGGTCGCGACCGCGCTGCAGATCGCCGGCTCCCCGCCACCGGCGCCGGGGCCGCCCCCGGCGCACTGGAGGTCACCCCGGCGAACGGCACCGATCCGACTCGTCCGCGGGTTGCTGGGCGGCGTACCGACGCGCCTCTGGCTGGCAGCGCGACGAGCCGCGGCCACGCTGCCGAGCGTCCCGGTCGCGCACGGCGACTTCTATCACCGCAACGCGCTCTGGTGCCCGGAGCGCGGCGGCGTCCACGTCGTCGACTGGGAGTACCTCGGCCCCGGGCGCAAGCACGGCGACCTGCTCCGGCTCTGGACGCTGCTGCCGGACCGCGCCGACCGGGACGCGCTCCTGCACCGGATCCTCGACCTCACACCGCCCGACGAGCACCGCGAGGTAGGAACGCTGGCGCTCTACCTCGCGCTGCGGCTGCTCGGCGAGAACGTCAAGGGCAGCCCGGCCGACCGGCACCGGGCCGACCTCGAACACGCCCGGTCGATCCAGCCGGAGGCCCGTGCCGTCGCACTGGCCCTGGACGCCTGGCCGGAGTGACCCTCAGGTGCTGACCTCCGCCTGCGGGCGGCGTCCGCGGAGCAGCTCGCCGTAGAGGTCGAGCAGCCGCGCCGACGAGTCGTCGCCGATCGTCAGCGCCGCACGCCGCCGCCCGGCGTCCGCCGCCGCACGGGCCGTCTCCTGGTCGCTGAAGACCGTGACGACCGCCCCGGCGAGCGCCTCCGGGTCCTCCGGCGGGACGATCCAGCCGGTGCCGGGCGGCACCGACTCGGCCATCCCGTCCACCGCGGTGACGACCACCGGCCGGCCGAGCGCCATCGCCTCCAGCGGCACCAGCGACATGCCCTCCCAGCGGGACGGGCAGACCACGACGTCGGACGCGTAGAGCCAGCTCAGCGCGATCGGACGGTCGACCGGACCGGTGAAGTGCACGCCCTCGGCGCCGGCCTGCTGCGCTGCCGCCTCCAGCGCCGACCGGGTCGGACCGTCCCCGACCAGCACCAATCGCGCACCGGGTACCGCCGCCCGCACCGCCGGCCAGGCGTCGATCAACACGTCCTGGCCCTTCTGCCTGGCCAGCCGCGCGGTGCAGACCGCGACCGGGACGCCGGGCTCCACCCCGAGCGCCTCCCGGACCTCCGGGCGCGGCCTGGCCCGGATCGGCTCGACCGCGGTCGGCAGCACCGCGTTCGGCAGCACCTCCATCCGGCCCTGCAGACCGTGTGCGATGCCGGTGTCCCGCTCCGCCGCACTGACGCAGATGACGACGTCGGTCCAGCGCATCGAGTACCGCTCCCAGCCGAGCACGGCATGCCGCAGGGCGCCGTCCACCGCCTGGAACGACCAGGCGTGCGGACTGAAGACGGTCGGCACTCGCCCGCGGAGCACGGACCGGCCGATCAGCCCCGCCTTGGCGCAGTGCAGATGGACGACGTCCGGCCGGACCTCCTCGAAGATCCGGCGGAACGCACTCGCCTCGGCCAGCATGCCCACCCCGGGCCCCCGGGCGGCCCGCCAGGTGACGACGTCCGCGCCGCGGGCACCGGCGAGCGCCGCGAGCCGCCCGCCGGGGCACGCGACGGTCACGTGCACGCCGTGCTTGGCCTGGTACTCGACATAGTCCGCGACGCAGTGGGCCAGACCGGTGTTGACCGCATGGGACACGTGCAGAACCTGGACGGACGACACTAATAACCCTCCAGCACATAAAGGCTTCGTTCTTGCTTTTATCGTTGTAAAGAGACTAAAACGACCCAGGCGACCAGTGAGCGTGCCACAGCCGAAGCCACCGATGCGAGCCACGCCACGCCGAGCCGGGCCGATCCCCCACCGCCGCCGGCCTACCGGGAGGACAACCACCGATGGCGCATTCCGCGATCACCCCACCGCTGAAGGCCCTGGTCGTCACGCCCAGCGGCGTGCTCGGAGGTGCGGAGTCGTGGCTGCTGTCGATGCTCGACCACACCGAACGGCTGCGATCCCGGGTGGTGATGCTGGAGGACGGGCCGCTGCGGGCCGAGCTGGCCCGCCGCGACGTCCCCGTGCTGGTGCGGCCGGTCGGGCGCACCGCCGCCGCGATCGCCGGCGGCGCCGGCTGGCTCGCCCGGGTACTGCGGGACCTCGATCCGGACGTGGTCGTCGGGAACGGGGTGAAGGCCCAGTGCGTGGTGGCGCCGGCCGCGCTGGCCGTCGGTGTGCCGTCGGTCTGGGTCAAGCACGACTACAGCTACGACCGGCGCCTGGCCCCGTGGTTGGCGAAGGCGTCCGGCCGGGTGATCGCGACCGCCGACGACGTCGCCGTAGCCGCTCGTCGTGCGGACACGGTGACGATCACCCCGCCGCGCCCGCAGGAACCGGAGCCGAGGGATCACGCCCTACGGGTGCTCCGGGCGCTGAACGTGCCGGCTGGTGAGCGGCTGCTGCTGGCGATGCCGGTCCGGTTCGTGCCGTACAAGGGCGTCGACACCGCGATCAGGGCCCTCGCCGAGCCGCAGGCCGCCGCGTGGGACCTGCTCGCGGTCGGCCCGGACGACCCCAGCCGCCCAGACGAGCGGGACCGGCTGGCCGCACTCGCCGCCGACTGGGGTGTCGCCGACCGGGTCCACCTCCGGCAGAACGTCCCGACCGTGGGTCGTCTGCTCGCCGGCGTGGACGCGGTCGCGGTGCTCACCCGCCCGGACGGCCCGCGCACGCCCGGCCGGGAGGGCTTCGGCCTGACCGCGCTCGAGGCCCAGCTGGCGGGCGTGCCGGTGATCGCGATCGACGACGGTGGGCCGGTTGCGCGGCGGATCGGCCCGCAGCCGATGAAGCGTGCGGCCGGGCTCCTGGTGCCGCCGGCCGATCCGACCGCCGTCGCGGCTGCGCTGGCGGCCCTGACCGAGGCGGAGGTCCGGGCCGCGCTCGGCGCCGAAGGCCACCGGCGGTCGGCGCACCATCCGGACGCGGCAACGCAGGCCGCCCGGTTCGCCGCGCTGCTGGCCGAGGTCGCGCGTCGGCCGGGCGCCGGGCTCCGCCGGGTCGACGCCCCGGCGATCAGCGTCGTCAGCCCGGTACTCGACGAAGCGCCGGTGATCGACGAACTGATCGGAATGCTCTCGGCGCAGCTCGGCCCGGACGACGAGTACGTGCTGGTCGACGGCGGATCCACGGACGGCACCGCGGAACGCATCGCGTCCTGGCACGACTGGGACCCACGGATCCGGCTGGTGCGCCACGGCGGCGGCACCATCGGCTACAGCCGCAACTGCGGGGTGTCCGCCGCACAGCACGAGTTCATCGCGTGCACGGACGCCGGCTGCACACCGTCGGCGAGCTGGCTGGAGGGGTTCCGGGCGGCCGCCGCGGAGACCACAGCGGCGGCTCGGCGGCACGGCGAGAACCCGGCCGAGTTCCCGATCGGGCTGTACGTCGGCGTGTACTCCGCCGCGGTGCGGCCCGGGCGCTGGTTCGAGTCGGCGATGGCGGCGATGAACTGGCCTGACCCGGTCGAGCTGCGGCGCCGGACCGCGCTGCGCGCGCTCTACGGCCGGCTGTTCGGCCGGTCGTTCTCCGCTACCCGCGTCGACGGCCGGTCGGTCGGGTTCACCCGGGACGTCTGGCGGGCCGCCGGCGGGTTCCCGGAGCACCTGCGGACGGCCGAGGACGAGGCGTACGGCCGTGCCGTGCGGGACGCCGGTGCCCGCACCGCGCTCACTCTGGACGCCGCTGTCACGTGGCACCAGCGACCGAGCATCGGCGCGGCGTTCGCGCAGTTCCGCGGGTACGGCCGGGGTGGTGGCACCGGGCGGTCCGGGGCGCTGCTGCGGCGGGACGCGATCCGCTTCGGCGGCTACCTCGGGGCGGCGGCCGCGATCACCCGGGGCGGGAAGCCCGGCCGCGTGCTGGCGGCGGCCGGCGCCGCCGCGTACTTCTCGTTGCCGGTCGCGCGGGTGCTGCGACGCGGGCAGTCTCCGCTGGTCCTGCCGCTGGTGCCGGTGGCTGCGCTGCTCAAGGACGGCGCCAAGCTGGTCGGCACGGCCGAGGCACTGCTGACCGGGCTCAGCGGGCGCATGCGTCGACGCGCGGCCGGACGTCCCGCGGCCGACGAACCGCGCGGGCCCGGCACGGCCACGCGGACGCCCGAGCAGCCTCCCGGCTACCGGCCCCGGCACCGCGCCGACGGCCGGTCGGGCGTCGCGTCGGTGAGACCGCTCGCCGGCGAGCCGGTGACGGCGGGACGATCCATCGAGGCGGAGACATGACCGCACCGCCCGCGCAGCACCGAACCGTTCCGGCTCGTTCCTCCGCTCGCACTCCCCGCGGCGACCTGGTGCCGGTCTGGGCGGTGGCGCTCGTGTTTGCGGGCCCGGCCGTGGGCAACCGCCTGATCCCCGGCGGCGCGGGACTCCAGGTCATCCACGTCGTCTGCGTCACGGCGATCGCCGTGACCGCGCTCTGGGCACTCGCCGGACGCCTTCCGGTCCGGGCCGCGCTGCGCCGCCGCGAGATCCGCCCGCCGCTCTGGTTCGGAGCCGGGCTGGTCGCCGTAGCCGGTGCCTCCACGCTCCTCGCCGCGAACCCGCTCCGTGGGCTGAAGGTCACCACCACCTACGCCGCCGGATGGCTGCTGCTCGTGGCGGTGCTGCTGGTCGCGACGTCCCCCGGCCGCTTGCGGACGCTCGTCGGCACCGCGGTCGTCGGCTCGCTGACCGTCACCCTCCCGATCCTGAGCCAGGCCGAGCGCCTGAAGCCGGTCTACGGCGGCGCGGTGGTCCGGAACCGGGCGCAGTCGATCTTCGCCGACCCGAACCAGTTCGGGTGTTACGCCGCGTTGATCGTCCTGCTCGCGCTCGGCTGGTTCCTCGCGGCACCGCACCGGTGGGAGCGGGTGCTCGCCCTCGCCGGTGGGGCGGGTGCGGCGGCCGCGCTCGTACTGTCATTGAGCCGCGGGGCCTGGCTCGGTACCGCGGCCGGACTCGTCGTCGCGGCGATGCTCCACCCCGCCGTGCGGCGCGCGCTGCTCACCGCGGCGGCGCTCGGTGCGACGCTGATCGCGTCCGGGATCATGTTCAGCCTCACCGCTCCCACGGAACTCCGGGGTGGCCCGGCGGCCCAGGTCGTCGAGGTCGTGGTGGACCGGATCGCGGTGATCGACGACCGCGCCGCCAACCCGCACGACGTCCGACCGATCACCTGGCGCGAGGCGGTGCGTCAGTTCGGTGCGCATCCGGTGCTGGGTAACGGGCCCGGCTCGTTCAGCCGGCTCGCCGCGGAGTCACCGTCGGTCATCCAGTTCGCGCCGCGGCTGCACGCGCACAACGCGCTGCTGCACCTCGGCGCCGAGACCGGCGTCATGGGGCTGTTCGCCGGGGTGGCGTTCGTCGGCAGCTGCGGCCTCGCCGCGCTGATCGCGGCCCGCCGCCTCCGGCGCGCCACACCCACCCGCGGCCGGGAGGACGCGCTCGACGCAACCGCGTCCGGCCCCGCGCCTCCGGCCGAGGTGGCGTCGTCCCCGGCGGACGGGGCGCGTCCGGCAGACGCTGCGGGTCTGGCGTGCACCGCCGCGGGGCGGGCGCTGGGGCTGGTCGCCGGAGCGACCGGCGCACTCGTCGCGCTCTCCGTGCACCTGATGGTCGACTACCCGATCCGCAACCCGGTGCTGATGATCACCGCGTGGACGGTCACCGGCCTGTTGCTGGCCGCCGGGGCCGACCGGTGACCGCCACGCCCACCCGGCAGCCGACCGCTACCGAGCACGCCCGGCACAGCGCCGAGCTCCGTGGCGTCGCCCGCGCAGGCACGATCAGCCTGGTCGGATCCGCGACCTCCGCGCTGCTCGGCTTCGTCCTGGTCGTCCAGGTGAGCCGCGGCCTCGGCGCGGCCGGGGCCGGTGCGTTCTCGGTGGTCGTCGCCGTCGCGATGATGCTCGCCGTCGCCGGCCGGTTCGGTACCGACACCGCGCTGGTCCGGATGGCTCCGCGGCTGCGCGCGCTCGGACGTACCCGCGACATCGACGCCGCCGCGGTGGCCGCGCTGGCCCCGGTGTTCGTCGGCACCACGCTCCTCGCGGCGACGGCCTGGTGGGCGGCGCCGCTCCTCGTCGACCTCGTGTTCGAGCAGCCGACGCCGCCCGGAGCGGTCTGGCTGATCCGGGTCGGCGTGACCACCGTGCCGCTCGCGGCGACCGGCTACGTCGCGCTCGCCGTGACCCGCGGCCTGGGCAGCATCGTGCCGCTGACGATGGTGGAGAGCATCACCAAGCCGGTCCTGCGGTGCGTGTTCGTCGCGGTGGCCGTGGCGGTCGCGCACCAGCGGTGGCCGGACGCGGAACTCTCGGCCGCACCGGTGCTCTGGACCACCGTGGCGTGGGCGGTACCGACGCTGCTCGGCGGCGTCTGGTCGGCGATCCTCGCGCACCGCGCCCTTCGAGCGGTCCGCGCCGAGCCGGACGCGATCCCGGGCGACGCGGACGCCATCCCGGGCGGCACCGGGGACGGCGGCGCAGCGAGTCCCAGCGGGGTCGCGGCTACCTGGCGGGAGCTGTGGCGATTCGCGACGCCACGCGCCGCCGCGTCCGCCTGTGAGATCGCCGGCATGCACGCCGGCATCATCCTGGTCAGCGCCCTCGCCGGGGTGACCGAGGCCGGGGTCTACAACGCCGCGCTGCGCCTCGCTCTCGCCGGGACGCTGGCCCTGCAGGCACTTCGGCTCGCGATCGCCCCCACGCTCGCCCGCCTCCTCACGGTCGGCGACACGGCAGGCGTCGAGCACCTCCACCGCACCGCCGCGGTCTGGATCACCGTCGTGTCGTTCCCGCTCTACCTGGTCTTCGCGGTCTGGCCCAGCGAGGTACTGCGGCTGTTCGGCCCTGGCTTCTCGGTCGGCGGGCCGGCGCTGGCGCTCCTGGCCGCGGGCACGCTGGTCAACCTCGCCACCGGCCCGGTCTCCACGCTGCTCTTGATGAGCGGTCGGTCCACGCTCACGCTCGCCGTCACCGCGACGTCGCTGACCTGCGGTATCGCGCTCGCAGTAGTGCTGATACCGCGGTACGGCGTCACCGGGGCGGCGATCGCCAAGGCGGCGGCCGTCGTCGGCGAGAACGTCGCGATCACGCTGATCGTCCGCCGGACGGTCGGCGTCCGGACGCTCTCCCGCCCCCTGCTCCGGGCCACCGCCGCCGGGGCCGTGTGTTTCGTCGTCCCGGCCCTGATCTACGACGTGGCGACCGGACACGCCGTGCCCGACTTCCGGGCCGCGGTGATCCTCGTCCTGCTCGGCAGCGTGGGCTACCTGGTCCTGCTCCGGCGCTGGCGGGGCGAGTTCGCGCTCGCGGACCTCGCCGCCGCCCTGCCGACCCACCGACTGCGGCTGCCCGGCAGCCGCCTCCACCGCTCCGCTGGGCGACGCCGCCCGGTCGAGCCGCACGACCCGGCCGAGCCGCCACCGCGCCGGACCGATCCCCCTCCGTCCGATGCGAGCAAGGAGTACCGATGAGCCCTCTTCAACCTCCGGGCAGCCCTCAACTCGAGCAACCTCGGCGGTCACCGGTCGGAAAGAGTTCATTGAGCATGCTTCGCCACGTCGAGGTGCCGGATCCGCTGCGTGCCGCCAAGCGCCGGGTGCCGCGCCCGGTGAAGCGGGTGGTCCGCCGCGCGGTGCGACGCTACGGCGAGCACACCGCCGACCAGCGCACGCTGCCGGACTTCCTGATCATCGGCACGAAGCGCGGGGGCACCACCTCGGTCTGGAACTGGCTGGTCCGCCACCCGAACGTCGCACCGATGTTCCCGGCGCTCCAGCAGATCAAGAGCCCGCACTACTTCGACATCCACTACAGCCGCGGCGAGCGCTGGTACCGCTCGCACTTCCCGAGCCGCGCCGCGCTCGACCGGGCGGCCCAACGCACCGGCATCCGACCGCTGACCGGCGAGGCGAGCCCTTACTACCTGTTCCACCCGCTGGTGCCGGAGCGGGTTCAGCACACCGTCCCCAAGGCACGGCTGGTGGTGCTGCTCCGCAACCCGGTCGACCGGGCCTACTCCAACTACTGGGAGCGGCGCGGCTCGGCTGCCGAGTGCCTGCCCACGTTCGAGGCCGCGATCGACGCCGAGGAGGGGCGGCTACGCGGCGAGACCGAGCGGATCCTGACCGATCCGAACTACTACTCGTACCACCACGACTGGCACAGCTACCTGGCTCGCGGCCGGTACGTCGAGCAGGTGGCCCGGTGGCTCGACCGGTTCGGCCGTGACCAGCTGCTGATCATGCCGTTCGAGGACCTCCGGAAGAACCCGAGCGGCGCCTACCGGACGCTGCAGGAGTTCCTCAGCCTGCCGGTCGTCGAGCCACCGCGGCTGGCCCACCACAACAAGCTTCCGGCTCCGCCGATGGCCACGGCGACCAGGGCGCGACTCGTCGAGTACTACCGCCCGTACAACGCCCGCCTGGCCGAGCTGCTCGGCGTGTCCTTCGACTGGGATCGCTGAGCCGACCGAAGGCCCGTTCGCCGCCGGTCGGTTCCGACCGGCGTTCGTCCCGAGGAGAAACGTGCGTCCTCCCTCCGATCCTGGCGGTCGCCAGGACCGTCATCAGACCCCCGACCCTTCCCACCGCCGACGTCGGCTCAGCCGTGGCGCGACCGCGATCGCGCTGCTCGGCACCGCGATCGGACTGATACCGGCCACACCGGCGGCGGCGACCCGAGCCGACCGGGTACCCACCGCGGGTACGGCGTCCACCAAGGTTTTCACCGCGGACGCTCAGCCGACGTGGCAGACGAACGGGACGGTGTGGGCGGTCACCCACGTCGCCGGTGTCGTCTACATCGGCGGCAGCTTCTCGACCGTCCGGCCGCCCGGTGCGGCACCCGGAACCCGCGAGGTGGCCCGGGACAACCTGGCTGCCTTCGACGCCCGGACCGGGAACCTGCTGCCGCTCTCCCACCGCTTCGCCTCGCCCCGGCACGCGTTCAGCGACTCCAAGCCGGATGTCACCTGCGACGTCGACTGGGACGCCCAGGTCTACACCTGCGACACGATCTACCGGATCAAGGCCTCACCGGACGGATCGACGATCTACGTGGCCGGTGACTTCACCACCGTGGACGGCCAGGCCCGGAGCAAAATCGCGGCGTTCCCGACCGCGAACGCCGCCCGGGTCAACCCGCCGCTCGACCGCCGCTTCGCCCCGCGCGGCATCAACTCCCGGGTGCGTGCGCTGGCGGTCGGTCCGCGGACGGTCTACGCCGGTGGGCTGTTCACCCAGGCCGGCGGCGCCGCCCGGGAGCGGGTCGCCGCGTTCGACCGGCGTACCGGCGCCGTGACCACGTTCAACGCCAGCGCGGACGGCGAGGTCATCGCGATGTCGCTGTCCGCGGACTACTCGCGGCTGGTCGTCGGCGGCAACTACAACACGCTCAACGGCGTCGCTCAGCATGCGCTCGGAGCGGTCAGTCCGAGCACCGGCCGGAGCACCGCGTGGGCGTGGCGCGGCGTCCCCCGGACGTCGTACATCACCGACATGGCCGTGGACAGCAACGCTGTCTACCTGACGGCCAACGGCGAGGGGACGTGGGACGGGCGGGCCGCCGTCGATCCGCGGACCGGTCGGCTGAAGTGGTTCGACAGTTGCCTCGGCGCAAGCTGGGCGGCGGCACTCCACGGCGACCTGCTCTACACGGGTTCGCACGCGCACAACTGCAACGACACCGATGGTGGCTTCCCCGAGCAGGCCACCGACCAGGCGGAGCCGCGCTACTACCGGCTGCTGGCGCAGACCACCCGCGGTAACAGCACGACGATCCAGTACTGGTTCCCGTCGACGAACGGCGGTGACCCGAACATTCCGGCGACCCGTTCGCCGTCGAAGCTGGGCCCACGCGCGATGGCCAGCGACGGCCGGTCGCTCTGGGTCGGTGGTCAGTTCACGACCGTCAACAACGTGCCGCAGCAGGGCCTGACCCGGTTCACGCTCACCGCGCGGTCGAAGCCACCGGCGACGCCCGCCGCGCCGACCCTGCAGAACAGTGGACAGAGCCAGGTGACGGTCACCTGGCGTGGGGTCGAGGACCTCGACGACCCGGTCGTCACCTACCAGGTCTACCGCGGTTCGACGTTGGTGTACCGAGGCCGCGCGTCGGCGAAGCCGTGGGAGACGTCGAAGAGTTATTCGTTCACCGACCGCGGACTGACCGCAGGCACGACGGTTCGGTACACGGTCCGCGCGGTGGACGGACGCGGCACCGCAGGCGCGTTCTCGCCGGCGGCGACCGCCACCGTCGGCCGGAGCGTCGACGAGGGCAACGGCAACGGCTGGTCCGACCCGTGGGGCAACGGCTGGGGAGAGCAGGACAACGCCTGGTCCGACACGGACTGGAGCTGGGGCGGCTGGTAACGCTGCAGAGCGACGGGGCCCGGCATCTGCCGGGCCCCGTTCGTTTACTTGGACGCTTCGATGGCCGACAGCATCTGTTCCGCGAGTTCGGGACGGCAGATCAGCAGGTCGGGCTGGTACGGGTTGGCGTTGTTGTACGACAGCGGGGATCCGTCCACCCGGGACGTGTGCAGACCCCCGGCACGAGCCACCACCACCGGCGCGGCCGAGTCCCACTCGTACTGCCCGCCGTCGTGCAGGTACGCCTCGGCCTGGCCGCGGACGACCGCCATCGCCTTCGCCCCGGCCGACCCCATCAGCAGCAGCTCCGCGCCGAGCTTCTCGGCGACCGCCTCGGCGTACGCGGGCGGCCTGCTGCGGCTCACCAGGATCCGCGGCTGCGGCGCCGCCGGACGCAACTGGGGAGGCTGCTCGCTGGTGAGCGTGGGCCCTAGGCCGGGCAGCGCGACCGCGCCGGCCACCAGGTCGCCGTCCTCCCAGAGCGCGACGTGGATCGCCCAGTCGTCCCGATCGAGCTCCGAGTACTCGCGCGTGCCATCGAGCGGGTCGACGATCCAGACCCGCCGGGCCGACAGCCGGACCGAGTCGTCCGCGCCCTCCTCGGAGAGCACCGCGTCGGCCGGCCGGAGCTTGGCCAGTGCCGCGGTGAGGAAGTCGTGGGACCGTCGGTCGCCGTCGGCCTTCAGCCGGCTCGCCGGCCCCGGCTTACGGGTGCGCAGCCGGAGCAGGATCACGCCGGCGTGCGTGGCCAGCAACCGTGCTAACTCGACGTCGGAATCGCACGTCATCCGTACCGCGAGGGTATCCGGGAAATCGGGCTCGGAGAGAGTCACCGGACCCTCCGCTCAGTCGGCCGGGCTGCCGTAACCACCTGTGTTACCCCCTGCCCCGGGTGCCGTCTGTTCGACACCACGTCGCTCGCAGCCCCGAGGCTAATGGGTGACGACGGTCCTGAACACCGGGACCGGTGCGGGGTGCCCCTCCCCCGGACGGACGACGTTCTCGATTCGGTCACAGCCGGACCCACGACGTCTGCAACGGCTTCGCCTGCGGCGACCGAAGCGGCCGTAGCACCAGGCTGAACAGGCCGGTGGGGACGTCGAACTCGGCGTGTCCGTCGTCGTCGGTGGTGACGGTGAACGTGGCGCCGGTACAGCGCACCTCGGCGGACGCCCGCTGGGCGGGCAGGACCTCCAAGCTCACCCGCCGTCCGTTGCCGCGATCGCTGACCCGGAGGTCGGCGCCGCCGTTCCGGTGGCCGAACCGCATCGTCCGGACGGTCGGGTCGGCTGCGGCCCGGCGATCGTGGTCGAGGACCGAGTCGAACATCAGGTCGGCGACGAGCGTCTCGACCGGACGGGCGTCGAACGCGCGACGTGCGGCGGCGCGCACCGACTCGGGGACGACGTTCACGGGCCCTCCTTCATCCACCCGGACGTCCCACGGCCGGGCCTCCCCCTCAGCGGCGTGGGCCCTACGCAACGGTTCCGGTGACACTGCTACCTCCTAGGAAGAGCCGGCAGTCGCCGGATTGATACCCGTGCCTTCGACGATTCCCCGCAGCTTCTCCAGACACCGGCCGCGCGTGGGGCCGATGCTCCCGATCGGGATGTCCAACGCGGCGGAGATCTCGTCGTAGCTGGGCGCCGGATCGAGCAGCAGCAGTTGCAGGAGTTCGCGGCAGCGGGGGGTGAGCCGTCCGAACGCGCTCCGCATCTCGGCCTCCTGTTCGGCGGCGAGCAGGGCGGCGTCCGCCTCGGGCGTCGCCAGCCGGAGCCGGTCGGTGGCCGGGTCGAGCTCTTCGCCGGAGAGCACCGTGCGCTTCGCCCGGCCGAGCAGCCGGAGGCACTCCCGCCGTGCGGTGGTGGCGAGCCAGGCGCCCACCCGGCTGGGATCGCTGAGCCGGTCGATGTTCTCCACCAGCCGCAGCCAGGTCGTCTGGCTGACGTCGCCGGCGTCCCCGGAGCTCAGCCGGTGGTTGCGGGCGACGGTCCAGATCAGGCCGCCGTACGCATCGACCAGCGCGTCCCAGGCGCTGCGGTCCCCACCGGCGGCGGCGCTCACCAGCATCGCGGCTTCCTCGGGAGCCAGGTTCGCCCGACGACTGCCGGCCGGGCGGTGGCCGATCGCGGGACCCGCCTCGGACTCGTCGACCTCGGTCTCCGGCTCGTTCACCAGGTCGGTGAGGCCGGACACCTCGTCGGGTTCGAGCTGGGGTAGTTCGGCGGTGTCCGGTAGCGCGGCCAGTCCGATCCGCGGTACCGAAGCGCTCGCCATCGGGTCCGGCGTCATCGGGCCTGGCCACCGGCGTCGGCGGACTGGTAGCCCGCGGCCGGCTGGAAGCCCGGAGCCATCCGGACGACGCCACCGTCGGCGAAGGCGGCCTCGCGGCGGCGTCGACGCTCTTCGCGCACCCAGGCGTCGACCTCGGAGCGCGCGGTGTGCAGGATCCACTCGTCGACCTGGGCCGTCGGCTGCTCGACCGGGTGCAGGGCCGGGTCCTTCACGTGGGCGAGCGCCCGGACGGTCGGCCATCGCTCGGCCATCCGGAGCCAGGTGAGCTGCGAGACGACAGCCGCCTCAGTGCACTCGAGGCCGGCGGTGGTCGCGAGGCCCCAGATGGTGTCCATGTGCTGGTCGACGAGCGCGTCCCACAACTGGTCGACCCCACCCACATCACCCGACATACCGGACAATATACGCGTGTCGACGCATGGCGCGCCCGGGCGCTGCGCACTTCGGCGCGGTATAGCCCGCCGAAGTGCACACCGCTCGGACGGTGACGAGCTACTTGGCGTGAAAGGTGTTCTGCACGGCCGCGAGGTCGGCGCCTAGCAGCGCCTCTACGGCGTCGGCCGCCGTGTCGACCAGGAACGGCAGATCCTTGCGTTCGACCGCGCTGAAGTCGCGGAGGACGAAGTCGGCCGGGTCCTGCCTGCCGGGCGGCCTACCGATCCCCACCCGGACTCGCAGGTAGTCGCGGGTTCCCAGCGACGTGGAGATCGAGCGCAGGCCGTTGTGACCGTTGTCGCCGCCACCGCGCTTGAGCCGGACCGCGTCGAACGGGATGTCGAGCTCGTCGTGGACGACGATCGTCCGCCCCGGCGGGATGCGGTAGTAACTCCGCAGCCCCGCGACCGGGCCGCCGGACTCGTTCATGTACGAGAGCGGCTTGGCCAGCACGACCCGGTGACCACCGAGCCGCCCCTCGACCACCTCGGCGCGGGACTTGTGCTTGGTGAAGCGGCCACCGATCCGCTCGGCGAGTAGGTCGACGACCATCTGGCCGACGTTGTGCCGGTTACCGGCGTACTTCGGGCCGGGGTTGCCCAGTCCGACGACGAGCCACGGGCCGTCGTCGCCCGAGTTGGGGGCCACGGGGTCCCTCCCTCATGAGTCCGGCCGGAACCCCGAAGTACGGGTTCCGGCCGGTCAGCTGGTGACGATCAGACGTCAGCGGTCTGCTTCTCGTCCCGCTCGATGCCCGCCTCGGCCTCAGCGGCCTCCATCTCGGCCTCCGCCTGGGCGGCGCTCTGCTGAGCGACGACACCGACGACGCCGGCCTCGGGGTCGGTCACCAGCGTGACGCCCTGGGGCAACGCGATGTCCTTGGCGAGCAGGTGACGGCCGATCTCCAGGCCGTCGATGTCGACCTCGACGCCGTCCGGGATGTTGGTGGCCTCGGCCTCGACCGTGAGCGTGGTGAGGTCCTGGTTGACCAGGCCGCCGCGCTGCACCTGGCCGGTGAGGACGAGCGCCAGCTCGACGGTGACCTTCTCGCCCTTGCGGACGAGCAGCAGGTCGACGTGGTCGATCGTCATCTTCAGCGGGTCGCGCTGGACGGCCTTGGGGAGCGCCAGCTCCTTGCCGCCGTCGATCTCGATCGTCAGCAGGGTGTTCGCACCGTGCTTGATCGCGTTGGTGAACTCACGGGCCGGCAGCGCGATGTGCCGAGGGGCCTGGCCGTGCCCGTACAGCACGGCGGGGATCTTTCCGGCCCGGCGCGTGCGGCGTGCGCCGCCCTTGCCGAACTCAGTGCGCGGCTCGGCGGCGATTCGGACCTCGGACACGACTTAACTCCTCGAACGCAAGCGTGAATATCGATTGACGTTGGGCGAGGGGCCGTGTCGTGGGCACCGCAGACGACGCGAGAAATATTCAGCGCGTCGATCACGGAGCCTGCGACACAGCCCCCTCGCCGGGCAACCTCGCCATCCTATCTTGCCCGGCCGGTACAACACGAACCGGTCCCCTGGAAGCCTACAAGCTGTACAGACTCCCGCATACCCGGGCAGATAGGGTTATCCAGCACATCTCATGTGCATCGAGGGTTACCAAGGGCCCCGGGGCCCTCACCCCCAGCGTGCGCAACCCGAGCCGAATCCGCAAATGCGCTGGACGCTGCGCGGCACAACGTCGCCCAGGACGCAGTTGCCGTTGAAGCGCCGCCAAGCGCGTCGCTAAACGTCGACCTGACGCAGTGGTCGTTGAAGCGCCGCCAGGCGCGCGCAGTTGCTCGAACCTGGAGCCCGCCCAGGACGAGGCTGGCAGTCGAGCGCGAGGCCGCCTCGACCTTTGCTCTGGTCTCAAGGCCTCGCGCTCGCCTGTCAGGCTCGCCCCTGGTCGGGCCGCCCACTAAGAGGCGCCGCCGAAGAGGGAGGTTACGGAGCCGTCGTCGAAAACCTCGCGGATCGCGCGGGCGATCAACGGGGCGATCGACAGCACGGTCAGCTTGTCGAGCTCCTTCTCCGGCGGGATCGGCAGCGTGTTGGTGAGGATCACCTCGCTGATCGGTCCGTTCTTCAGCCGCTCGGTGGCCGGGTCGGAGAGCACGCCGTGCGTGGCCGCGACGACGACGTCCGCCGCGCCCTCCGCCTTCAGCGCGTCGGCGGCCTTCGCGATCGTGCCGCCGGTGTCGATCATGTCGTCGACGAGAATGCAGGTGCGTCCCCGGACCTCACCGACGACCCGGTTCATGACGACCTGGTTCGGCACCAGCGGATCACGGGTCTTGTGGATGAACGCCAGCGGCGTGCCGCCGAGGATGTCCGTCCACCGCTCGGCGACCCGGACCCGTCCCGAGTCCGGGGCGACGACGGTCAACTCGCGGCCCGCGTACCGGTCCTTGACGTAGTTCGCCAGGAGCGACAGCGCGAACAGGTGGTCGACCGGTCCGTCGAAGAAGCCCTGGATCTGGGCGGTGTGCAGGTCAACCGTGAGGATCCGGTCGGCGCCCGCGGTCTTGAGCAGGTCGGCGACCAGGCGGGCGGAGATCGGCTCGCGCCCCTGGTGCTTCTTGTCCTGCCGCGAGTACGGGTAGAACGGCACGACGACGGTGACTCGCTTCGCCGAACCGCGCTTCGCGGCGTCCAGCATGAGCAGAAGCTCCATCAGGTGCTGGTTCACCGGCGCGCACATGCTCTGGATGATGAAGGCGTCCGACCCGCGGACCGATTCCTGGAACCGCACGAACAGCTCGCCGGAGGCGAACTCGAGCGCCCGAGTAGGCGTCACCACGGTCTCCAAGTCAACCGCGATCTCCGCGGCCAGCTCGGGGGCCGCCCGACCACTCAGGAGCACCAAGCTCTTCCGGCTCTTGGCGTGAATAGCCATCGGTTCTGCGTCGCTTTCAGTGCAGCCGGGCGGCAGAGGTCCGACCGGTTCGGCATGGGGGGAACTGAGTGTCACTGCCCAGAGCCGGGGATGTCGGTTGTGGCAGGAGGAATCGACCCCTCGACGGTACCCTCCCCACCTGCGACGCGCCGAGCAGCCGCCGCCGCGTCGGCGGCGGCTGTACCGGGCCGACGTCGCTCGACCCACCCCTCGATGTTGCGCTGACGAGCGCGGGCCACCGCCATCGCCCCCGGCGGAACGTCCTCGGTGATGACCGAGCCGGCCGCTGTATACGCACCGTCACCGACTGACACCGGAGCGACAAACATGTTGTCGCTTCCGGTCCGGCAGTGGTCACCGATCGTGGTGTGGTGTTTTTTCACACCGTCGTAGTTGACGAAGACACTCGCCGCGCCGATGTTCGAGTGCTCGCCGATCGTGGCGTCACCCACATAGGTGAGATGGGGCACCTTCGAACCTTCGCCGATCTGTGCGTTCTTCGTCTCGACGTAGGTGCCGACCTTCGCCTTGCGGGCCAGCACCGACCCCGGGCGCAGGTACGCGTAGGGCCCCACCGAGGCTTCCGGCCCGATCTGTGCCTGCAACGCGTGGGCACGCACGACGGTCGCACCCTCGCCCACTCGCGTGTCGACCAGCGTGGTGTCCGGCCCGACCTCGGCCCGGTCCTCGATCACCGTCGCTCCGCGGAGCTGGACGTTCGGGTGCACGACGACGTCCCGCCCGAGGACGACGTCGACGTCGAACCAGACGCTGGCGGGGTCGATCACGGTGGCGCCCGCGCGCATCGCGGCGGTCACCAGCCGGTCGCGCAGCAGCGCCCGGAGGCCGGCGAGCTCTACCCGGTCGTTGCAGCCGAGGGTCTCCCGGTAGTCGGGCGCGACCATCGCGGCGACCGGGTGCCCCTCCTCGACGAGCAGGCCCAGCACGTCGGTCAGGTACTCCTGGCCCTGGTCGTTGTCGGTGGTCAGCCGGTCGAGCATGGCCCGCAGGTGCTTGGCGTCGAACGCGAACATGCCGGAGTTGATCTCGGCGATCGTGCGCTCTTCCGGGGTGGCGTCGCGGTGTTCGACGATGCGCCGCACGCGACCCTCGGCGTCCCGGACGATGCGGCCCAGCCCGGTGGGGTCGGGCACGGAGGCCGTGAGCACGGTGGCCGCATTGCCTGCTTCGACGTGAGTGGTGACCAGTGCCTGCAGCGTCTCCGCGGTGAGCAGCGGGGTGTCGCCGTTGAGGACGACGACCGGCCCGTCGAGGTCGGGGAGTTCAGCGAGCGCGCACCGGACCGCGTGGCCGGTGCCGAGCTGCTGGTCCTGCACGGCCGGCACGATGCGGTCGTTCAGGCCGGTCACGTGGGCGGCGACACGTTCGCGCTGGAAGCCGACGACGACCGCCAGGTGCGCGGGCTCGAGCCGGCCGGCGGCCGCGAGCACATGGCCTACCAGGCTGCGTCCGCACAGCTCGTGGAGGACCTTGGGGGTGTCGGACTTCATCCGGGTGCCTTCGCCTGCGGCGAGGACCACGACGGCAGCCGGGCGGGCCGGGCTCGTCACAACGGTCTCCTGGGTATTCGGCGGCTGTGAGAAGTAGGTACTGCTGCGGTCACGAGGACCAGGGTCCGCGCGTTCATCCGTTACCCGGCGCGCACGCGCTCAGCCGCATGCTAGCCAGCGGGCGTGGGGAGCGGATGACCGGCGGCGCCCTCCGAATGGGGCGCATACCGCTAGAAAAGGGCTCGGCCGCCAGGATTCGAACCCGGACAAGCGACACCAAAAGACGCTGTGCTGCCTATTACACCACGGCCGAAGGCATCTCGATTCTTCCACAGCACGCGCCGGAGGGCTGGCGGTATCCCACCGCGCGGGTCGCCAGGGCCGTCCGCGGGGCGGGGCGACCCGTCCGCAAGGCTGAGGTGACACCAGCCGTTGGGCGAGGAACCGAATCAGTCGTGCGAGATTGGCAAGTTCGACTGGACACTTGCCAAACTTACGGGGGCGTAGGTTACGCTTCCGTAAGCGTCGGTTGCTCACTGCCGAGCGGACGACGTACGCACCGCAAGTTTGATGCTGCTGTACTTCCTGACTGAGGGGAAAGGCCATTGACTCCGACGACCGCAGCGGCCACCGAGGTGGCCTCATCTCCGGCTCCGGAGGGGACCGAGGCCGCCGCCGGGGCGAAGCGTTCCGGTCAGCGTCCGCTCATTTTCGGGCGTAAGGGCAACATCGAGATCGCGTTCCTGTGGTTCTTCGTGGTGGTGCCGTTCGTGGCGCTCATCGCGGCGGTGCCGTGGGCCTGGGGCTGGGGCCTCACCTGGGTCGACGTCGCCATCTTCGCGGTCTTCTACGTCATCACCGGGTTCGGCGTGACGGTCGGCTTCCACCGCTACCTCACGCACGGCGCGTTCAAGGCCAAGCGCTGGCTCCGGATCGCACTGACGATCGCCGGCACCATGTCGGTCGAGGGTGCACCGATCCGCTGGGTCGCCGACCACCGTCGGCACCACCAGTACAGCGACCAGGAGGGTGACCCGCACTCGCCGTGGCGTTTCGGCGAGTCGACCAAGGGCCTGATCAAGGGCCTGGTCTGGGCGCACGTCGGGTGGCTGTTCGAGCGCGACAACTCCAACGCGCGTCGCTTCGCCCCGGACCTGATCCGCGACCCGGACATCCGCCGGATCCAGAAGAACTTCGTGCCGATCATGCTGTTCTCGCTGTTCGGCCCGGCCCTGATCGGTGGTCTGGTGACCTGGTCCTGGTGGGGCGCGGTGACCGCGTACTTCTGGGCTTCGCTGGTCCGGATCGCGCTGGTGCACCACGTCACCTGGGCCGTGAACTCGGTCTGCCACGTGGTGGGCGAGCAGCCGTACCGGTCGAACGACAAGGCGCACAACTACTGGCCGCTGGCGATCCTGAGCTTCGGCGAGTCGTGGCACAACTCCCACCACGCCGACCCGACCTGCGCGCGGCACGGTGTCGACAAGGGGCAGATCGACTTGTCGGCCCGGCTGATCTGGCTGTTCGAGAAGGCGGGCTGGGCGTGGGACGTCCGCTGGCCGAAGCGCGAGCGGTTCGAGGCCCGGCGCGTCGAGAAGGTCGCCGCGTAACACCGCACTCCCCCGACGGCCGCCGCGAGTTCGCTCGCGGCGGCCGTCGGGTGCTTCCGCCAGTCAGTGCGGCATATGGACGCTACGCAGCGCGGCGAAGCGTCCATATGCCGTTACTGTCACTCACCAACGGCGGGCAACCGTCCGTTCGACTCGCTTCGCGCGGCTGACAGGATGTTCGAGTGAGCGACGACCACGAACGCAGGCGCGGCGCCCGGGTCCGGATGACCGGCAAGGAACGACGCGAACAGCTACTGACGATCGCCCGCAAGCTCTTCGCCGACCGCGGTTTCGAGGCCACGTCGATCGAGGAAATCGCGACTCGCGCCAGCGTCAGCAAGCCGGTGGTCTACGAGCATTTCGGCGGCAAGGAAGGGCTGTACGCGGTCGTCGTCGACCGCGAGATGCGGCACCTGCTCGACAGCATCACCAACGCGCTGACCGGTGGGCACCCGCGGATCCTGCTGGAGCAGGCCGCCTTGGCCCTGCTCACCTACATCGAGGACGAGACGGACGGCTTCCGCATCCTGATCCGCGATTCGCCCGTCGCTACCTCGGCCGGCACGTTCTCCAGCCTGATCAGCGACATCGCCAGCCAGGCCGAGTACATCCTGGCCGCTGAGTTCAAGAGCCGCGGCTACGAGAGCAAGCTCGCGGGCCTCTACTCCCAAGCCCTCGTCGGCATGGTGGCGCTGACCGGGCAGTGGTGGCTCGATGCGCGGAAGCCGAACAAGGAGGACGTCGCCGCCCACCTGGTGAACCTCGCCTGGAACGGGCTGTCCAACCTGGAGGCCAAGCCGCGCATCCGCGGCAAGGAGAGCTGACGCAGAAGGCCGGCCCCGAAGGGCCGGCCTCGAGGCGAGCGGTGGTCAGTGCGCGGCGCCGACCGGCTCCTTCGACGACGAGTCCGCGGACGACGGGCGGCGAACCGCCGACGAGGTGGAGACGCCGGCGTAGAGCGCCGCGGTGAACCACAGCGTGCCGATCGTGTACATCACGCAGACGCTGGTCACCGTGAACGCGAGGAAGTTGTCGCCGTTCCGGATGAAGATCAGGCCGATCGTGCCGACCACCCAGAGGAACGGCCCGAGCACCGAGTTGACCTTGGCGTCGATGTTGCGCCCGGCCAGCGCCGCCAGCAGCGCAATGCCGCCGACGACGATCCAGAACACACCGGCCGCCGGGTTGGCGGTCATCAGACCCCAGACCTTCTCACCCTCGCCGTCGGTGAACGAGCCGCCAGACGTCTGGGCCAGTGCGGTGGCGCCGTAGGCGACGGACGCCGCGCCGGTGACGATCGTCAGGCCCCGGTACAGGCCACGAAGCGGATGGTCGACCGGTAGGTGGGACATGTGGGGGGCCTCCCTGTTCTGCGGCCGGACGCGGTCGTCGGCCAGATTCTGCCCGAACTCATCGGCTAACTGCCGACCAGGTGTCGACAATCGGTGGAATCAGTGCGGCGGATCACACGTGTTCGGAGAGCTGCAACCATGATTCCTCAGCGGCCTCTCGCTCGGCTTGCAGACCGCGGAGCTCGGCGTCCAACTCGGCGACCTTCGCGAAGTCGGTGGCGTGCTCGGCCAGCTTGCCGTGCAACTTCTTCTCCCGCTCCTCCAGCTTGGCGATCTGCCGTTCGAGTCGGCTGAGCTCCTTCTTCGCCGCCCGCTGGTCGGCTGCGGACAGCCCCGGCTCGTCCGACGACGTCCCCGGGTCCACGCTCGCCGCACCTGGCTCCGCAGCGCCTCCGCCGGGCGTGCCGGTCGCACCCGTGCCGACGCGGCGCCCTCCGCCGGAGGTGAAAACGGCCCGGCGTTCGAGGTACTCCTCGATGCCGCCGGACATCATCCGCAGCGCGCCGTCGCCGAGCAGCGCCCAGACCTGGTCGGTGACGCGTTCGACCAGGTAGCGGTCGTGGCTGACCACGATCAGCGTGCCCGGCCAGGAGTCGAGCAGGTCCTCCAGGGCCTGGAGGGTATCGATGTCGAGGTCGTTGGTCGGCTCGTCGAGCAGGAGGACGTTCGGCCCCGCCATCAGCAGGCGCAGCAGCTGCAGGCGCCGACGTTCACCTCCGGAGAGGTCGCCGACCGGTGTCCACTGCCGCGCGGACGAGAACCCGAACATCTCCGCCAGCTGGGAGGCCGTGAGATCGCGGTCGCCCACGGTCAGGCGCCGCGCCACCTCCTCGACCGCCTCCAGCACCCGGAGCGTCGGTGACAGCTCGGCGACCTCCTGGGACAGGTAGGCCGCCTTCACCGTCTTGCCGACCTTCACCTCGCCCGAGTCGGGCTGACCGGCGCCGGCCAGCAGGCGGAGCAGCGTCGTTTTGCCCGCGCCGTTGACGCCGACCAGCGCGAACCGGTCGCCGGGACCGATCCGCCAGGTCACCCGGTCGAGGATCGTCCGTTCGCCGAACCGCAGTGTGGCGTCCTCGACGTCGTACACCTGTTTGCCGATCCGGGTGCCGGCCAGCCGCTTGAGCTGGACGGTGTCGCGCGGATCGGGGACGTCGGCGATCAGCGCGTTGGCAGCCTCGATCCGGAACTTCGGTTTGCTCGTCCGGGCCGGCGCGCCACGCCGCAGCCAGGCGAGCTCCTTGCGCATGAGGTTCTGCCGACGCTCTTCGGTGGCCTGTGCCTGCCTGGTGCGCTCGGCTCTGGCCAGCACCCACGCGGCGTACCCACCCTCGTACTGCTCGACCCGGCCGTCGGTGACCTCCCAGGTGCGGGTGCAGACCGCGTCCAGGAACCACCGGTCGTGGGTGACGACCAGCAGCCCTCCGCGCCGTCCGACCAGGTAGTCGGCGAGCCAGGCCACGCCCTCGACGTCGAGGTGGTTGGTCGGCTCGTCGAGGACCAGCAGGTCGGTGTCGCGGACCAGCAGCGCTGCCAGCGCGACCCGGCGGCGTTCACCACCCGACAACGACCGCACCGGGGCGTCCAGACCGATCGTGTGCAGGCCGAGGCCGTCCAGGACGGTCCGGATCCGCGCGTCGCCCGCCCATTCGTGCTCGGCGCCGAAGGCGTCGGGCAGCCAGGCCGAGCCGATCACGACATCGTGCACCAGCGCCTTGTCGGGGAAGATCACCGACTGCGTCAGGTGACCCAGGCGGAGACCGCCGCGGTGGGTGACCCGTCCGGAGTTCGGCTCCTCCGCCTTCGTGAGGACGCGCAGCAGCGTCGACTTCCCCGCGCCGTTGAGGCCGACGACGCCGATCCGCTCGGCCTCCCCCAACCCCAGCGACACCTGGTCGAGCAGCGTCCGGGTGCCGTGGCTGACGCTGACGTTCTCCAGGTTGACCTGATTGACGGTGGCCATCAGTCCTCCACCGTCAGGCGCGCGCCGTCGACCGAGCCGTGCGCGACCAGAACCGCACTGACACCCGGCACCGCTGCGGCGCGCAGCCGGTCGGCGATCTGGGCCGAGTGGTCGGCGTCGACGGCGAGGAATGCGCAGGTGGGGCCGGACCCGGAGACGATGCCGGCGAGGGCACCGGCGGCGGTGCCTGCGGTCAGTACGTCCGCGAGCTCGGGACGGAGCGAGAGCGTCGCGGCCTGCAGGTCGTTGCAGAGCGCGTCGGCGAGCGCGGCGGGATCCGGGTCGTCGAGCGCCTTGATCACCGCCGCCGGGTCGGACGCGTCGGCGTCGGTGCCGCGCAGCCGGTCGGTCTCGGCGTACACGGCGGGCGTGGACAGGCCTTTCCCGGCGACCGCGAGCACCCAGTGCCGTCGGTACGGGTGGGTCAGCGGAGTGAGCCGCTCGCCGCGACCGGTGCCCAGCGCGTCACCACCGTGCAGCGCGAACGGAACGTCCGAGCCCAGGTCGGCGGCGATCGTGTGCAGCCGCTCGGCCGGTGTGGCGAGGTTCCACAGTGCGTCGCCGGCCACCAGCGCGGCCGCAGCGTCGGCGGAGCCACCGGCCATGCCACCCGCCACCGGGATGCCCTTGCGCAGGCGGATGGTGACCGCGGGCTCGACCTTCGCCGCGTCGGCCAGCGCGTAGAGCGCCCGCACGGCGAGGTTGCGCGCGTCGGTGGGGACGCCGTCGGTGCGGATGCCGTCGGTCGGGGCACCCTCGGCCGACAGGTCGACAGCGGGCTCGTCGAGGATCAGTCGGACGCCTGGCGGACCCGGCTCCAGCGTGAGCTCGTCGGAGAGTGACACCGCGTGGAAGACGGTCGCCAGATCGTGGAAGTTGTCGTCGCGCAATGGCCCGACACCCAGATGCAGATTGATCTTGGCCGGGACCCGAACGCGAACCACGGAACGGGACTGAACGGTCAGCGGATACTCCTCCATCGAACGGGCGTGCGTGCTCAGGCTACCGGTCCCTGGAGTACCGCCGGTCCCTGGCGGCCCCGCCTGTGGACACAGAACGGGGCCCACCCCGGCTGGGTGGGCCCCGTTACTGTTTGTTACGGACTAGCGGGTCGCCTTAGCTGGTCGCGGACTCACCCGTGACCGGCATCGCGCCGTTCGCGTTGAACGTCACGGTCGGCTTGCCGCGGAAGTGCCAGGTTCCCTTGCTCGGCCGGTACACGGCGTAGTCGGACGCGCCGTCACCGTCGAAGTCACCGGCGAGCGGGATGTCGCCGGAAGCGCCGTACTGGACGTTCGCGCCCCCGTGCAGGTACCAGGTGCCGTTCGACGGACGGAACACCATGCGGTCGGCATCGCCGTCGCCGTTCCAGTCACCCCGGACCGGGATGTCGCCACGCTGGCCGTACTTGACGCTGGCTGCGCCCCGCACGTACCAGGTGCCGTTGGACGGACGGAACACGGCGATCTCGTCCGTGCCGTCACCGTTGTAGTCGGCGGCGGCCGGAACGTCACCCACGGTGCCGTGCTGCACACCGGCAGCCGGTCCGCCCTGGTAGTACCAGGTGCCGTTCGACGGGCGGAAGACCGCGATGTCGGCCTGGCCATCGCCGGTGAAGTCACCCGACACCGGGATGTCCGTGGAGCGACCGAACGCGACCGACGGCCCGTCCTCGATCATCCAGGTGTTGCCCCGGACGACGGTCTTGTCGAACTCCGGGTCCTCGTCGAAGTTGCCGACGACGAACCGGTCGCCCGTCTGACCGAAGTTGTCCGAGCCGCCCTGCCAGGCGAAGACGCCGTTGCGGTAGGTCGCGATGTCCGTCCGCCCGCTGGCGTCGTAGTCACCCCACGCGACGTCGGTCGGCTCCGGCTCTTCGCCCTCGTCGACCGTCAGCGTCGCGATCCGCGAGTACTCGAAGTTGCCGGCCGCGTCGGTGATCCGCACCTGGTAGAAGGTGTTGTCGTCAGCGCCGGTCACGTTCGACCGGGTGTACGACGCACTGGTCGCACCCGGGATGTTGCTGAACGAGTTCTCCGCACCCGTGGTGCTGCGCTGCCACTGGTAGCTCAGCGGCGGGCTGACCGGAGCGGTCGCCGACACGCTGAACGTGACGTCGTCGCCCTCGTCAGCGGTCTGGTCCTGCGGCTGGGTGTTGATCACCGGGCCGCCGGTGACCTCGAGCGTCACCGCGTTGGTCGTGACCGTTCCCAGCGTGTTGGTGAGAATGGCCCGGAACTGGGTGTTGTTCAGCGCCTGCGGCGCGTCGACCACGGTGAGCGTCGACGACGACGCGCCGGTCACCACCGTGAGGTTCGACCCCGACACGTTCGCCCAGCTGCCGTTCGCCGAAGCGCGGGTCTGCCACTGCACGGTCGGGTTCGGCGTACCCGTGAAGGCCACGGTGAACGTGGTGTTGTCCGCCCCGGTGAAGACCCGCTCGCTCAGCGGCTGCGTGGTGATCGTCGGGAAGTTCGTGATCGCCAACGTGGCCGGCGACGTCATCGCCGTCCCGGCGACGTTCGTACCCACGGCACGGTACTGCGTCCCGTGCTGGGCAGCGCTGACGTTGAGCACCGTGAGCGTCGAATCGGTGCTGGTGGTGAGCACCTGGTTCAGCGTTCCGGGTCCGGTGGCGACCGTTGCCCAGTCCGAGGCGCCCGGCGCCCGGCTTTCCCACCGGATGGTCACCGGCGCGGTGCCGGTGAAGTCAGCGTCGAACGTCTGCGAGTTGCCGACTGCGACGGTGCCACCGCCACCCACTAGCACCGTGAGCGGGTTGAACACCGGGGCTACCGGCGGCACGACCTGCGCGAGGCGCCAGCTGGCGACGTCGTACCGGGTCTCCCCGACGACGGTCCGGGTGGTGCCCGCACCGACGACTGCGCCGCCCGCCGTGAACGTGATCGGCTCGGCGCTCACGCTTCCGGCATAACCGAAGTCGATCCCGCGGAGACGAACCGTGCCGCCCGCGCCGAACGTGGTGTCCGGAGAGCCGCCCAGGTAGAACCGGAAAATTTCGCCGCTGCCGCCGCAGTCGTTCGTCAGCCAGTACCGCGAGCTGTTCGACGCGAGTTCCGGCTGGCCCGACGAGCAGTTGCTCTGCAACGTGGTCGGCGAGATGCCGCCGCCACCCCAGTTCTCGTCGATCGTGCCATTGGCGTTGACCCGGGCGAGGAAGAGGCTCGTACCGGCCCGGCCGGAGATCACGACCTTGCCGGCAGAGTCTGCGGCTTCGATCGCGTCGCCGAGCGCCTCGTTCGTCCAGGAGCGACCGCCGGTCTCGAAGGCGGTCTCCAACGCGGTGGACTGACCGACCGGGTTCCCGCCGGTGCCACCGAACGTGGTGAGTGGCGTGCCGGCGGTCTCGGGGCCGCCAGTGGTGCCCGCCACGGCGAACACGACCGACTGGCTGTCCGCGCCCGCCGAACCGGCGATCTGCGCCGTTCCGACGATGTTGTTGGAGGTGGCCAGGACCGCGATGCCACCGATCGACAGGGCGCCGGTGCCGAGCCCGGTCGGCAGGGTGGCGATACCACCCGTGCCGAAGGTGTCGAACGCACCGGCCGAGGTCACCCGCATGATCCGGGCATCCCGATCGCCGGCGGTGCTGACCGCCTGAGTGGCGATCACCAGGCTGGTGCCGCTCATCTCGACGTCGACCACGGTGAAGCCGGCTTCGTAGCTGGCTCCGAGGCCCGACGCGCGGGTGGCGACGCCGAGGGTGCCGAAGCCGCCCACCGCGGCTCCCGCAGCGTCCAGCGCGGCGATGATGACGTTCGTGCCACTGCGGCCGACGACGTAAAGCCGACCGCCGCCGTTCGAGTCGTAGACCAGGTGCGACACGGTCGTATTGGCCGGCAGGTTGGCGACCGTCACCGCGCCGTTGGTGCCCCAGGCGGTGTCTCGGTCGCCAGCCGCGGTGAACCGGGTCAGCGTGACCGGTCGTGGGTCGACCCCACCCTGCCGCTGCCCTAGGACGTAACGCTCGTCACCGGCGAGACCTCCCGCTTCGAATGCGACCGCATCGATGCCGAGGACGTCGGTGTAACCGCCGAGTGCCGTCCGGTCCGCGCCCCCGTATGTCGGATCGGCGATGTAGTCGACAGCTCCTGCGGGTGGACTGGCAAGCATCGCAGCAACGGTGCCAACTGTGGCAGCGGCCGCGACCGCGGGTGCTCGCCATCGGGACGCACGACGTGCGTGTACCCCCATGCTGTTTCCCCCCAAGGTCGTGTAACCCCCCTCCCGACGATGATCGGGAGTTCTCGTCGCACGCTAGCACTATCCGGACATAAGTGACTTATAGGATTCTCACGCCACGCATATCCGTCTACCGGAGAGCCGCGAGCCGACGCGAATGACCTCTGCGCGCCTTGGAGAGCGTCGTTAATCCAGATCAACGCCGTTTACACGACGTCCACAGTGCGACCCCTGAGAGGCGTTGCACGATTGCGTCTGCTGGAGGGGAGAAAAGTGTGCAGCGCCCGGCGGCGACGCGACTCAGCGCGCGGCGGCGATCCGGGTAAAGGTCGCGACGTCGATCGTCTCGCCGCGCGCGGTCGGATCCACCCCGGCGGCCCGCAAAGCCGCCTCCGCGCGCACCGCTCCCCCGGCCCAACCGGCCAGCGCCGCCCGCAGTGTCTTGCGCCGCTGCGCGAACGCCGCGTCGACCACAGCGAACGTGTCCTTGCGCGACGCACCGACCGGCGGATCGCGCCGTTCCAGCCGGACCAGCCCGGAATCCACATTGGGAACGGGCCAGAACACGGCCCGCGGCACGGCGCCGGCCTTGGTTACCGCGCAGTACCACGCTGCCTTCGCGCTCGGGACACCGTAGGTCCGCGAGCCGGGCGGGGCAGCCAGCCGGTCGGCGACCTCGGCCTGCACCATCACCAGCCCGGTGCGCAGCGTCGGCACGGTCTCCAGGAGGTGCAGGACGACCGGCACGGCCACGTTGTAGGGCAGGTTGGCCACGAGCGCGGTGGGCCCGTCGACGCCACGCGCCCCCTCGGCCGCCGACCCGGCCGGAACCGTCGCCGGACGGCTGCCGACGACACGCCGAGCGGCGTCGGCCAGCTCCTCGCACGACACCGTCATCGCATCGGCGGTCAGTACTTCCAGGTGCGCTGCCCGCGACGCCAGCCGCTCGGCGACGGTGCCCGGTAGCGCGCCGGCCAGCACCGGATCGATCTCCACCGCCACCACCCCGGCGGCGGCTCCCAGCAGGCCGAGCGTCAACGACCCGAGTCCTGGGCCGACCTCCAGCACCACGTCGTCCGGGCCGACTCCGGCGGTGCGGACGATGCGCCGGATCGTGTTCGGATCGTGCAGGAAGTTCTGGCCGAGCGTCTTGGTCGGACGCACACCGAGCCGCGAGGCCAGCGCACGAACCTCCGCCGGCCCGAGCAACCCGTCATCGCTGGACACCCGAGGAACCCTACCTACCGGCAGGCGCTGTGCGTTTCGGCGACCTATGGCCTGCCAAAACGCACAGCGCCTGCCGGATCGGAGGACGCGGGGCTCAGCTGAAGAGGCGCGAGCCGCAGACCGGCCACTGCCCGGCGCCGGCCGCGTTGTACAGCTTGATCGCGCGGTAGGTCTGCTCCGCAGGGCTCGCCTGGCTGGGCAGACCGGTGCCGCCCACGCGCTGCCACGTCGAGACGCTGAACTGATAGAGCCCGTGGTAGGTGCCACCCGCGGAGACCACGGAAGCACGACCGCCGGACTCGCACTGCGCCAGCGCCGCCCAGTTCAGCCCGTTACCGCCGCTGGGGTACGCCTTGGTGCCCTTCGCGACCACGGTCGGCTTGGCGGCGGTCAGCACGGTCTTGGAGACCACCTGCTGCGTCGTGAGCTTGCCGTCCGTGTAGACGGACCGGACGACGCGGCGCTCCTTCCCGGAGCGTCCCTGAGTCACCACGCGCTTCTCGCCGGAGAACATGCTCGCGTCCTTACGCGTCGTTACCGGCGCCGCGATCGTCACGGTCTTGGTCGCGGTCTTCGTCGTGATCCGCTGCACCGTGACCTTCTGGCCGGTGGCCAGGATGGTGGCGACCGCCGGGATCGCCCGGTCGTCCACGTCGAGCGAGAGGCCCTGCTCGACGAGCAGCTCCTCCACGGTCGCCGCGTAGGTGGTGGGGGTGGTCGTCCGGCCGTCCGCCTTCAGACTCACCTGCTTCTGCGTGCGGACGCTGAGCGCCGCGCCGTCGAGCGGCAGGCGCGAGCGGCGGGACGCGGAGAGCTTGATGTCACGGCGGCCCATGCTGAGCTCGTCGAGCGCCTCCTCGACGGTCGGCGCGGTGACCCAGACTTCCTGCGTCGTGCCGTCGACCGTGACCTTCAATTTCCGGGCCCGGTCGACCTCGATCGTGTCCCCGCGACGGACCTCGGCATCAACGGCGGGGATCACTTCGTCGCGGTCACTGAGTTCGACCCCTGCGGAAGCCAGCACACCCCGGACGTCGTCCGCGTGGGTGTGGACCGTTCGCTGTTCTCCGTCGACACGGAGGGTCACCGCACGATCAGTGGCTACCCAGGCACCTCCTCCCGCGAGTAACGCCGCGACAGAGGCGATCTTGATTCCGGTAGCGACTTTGGACGTGCGCGGCGAGCGTTGAAACACCCGACTCCAGACCTCAACGGACCCGGGCAGGACGGTGATTCGTCGTGCTGTCCATCCCGGCTGCGTGGGTCGCTAGATGCTCCCTGGCGACCCGACGGGCCACCGTACGTGCCCGTTCGCCACGCTGCCACCCGACCATCTCGGCACGTTCGGGACATCCAGGCCCCACAGCATCCGATTTGTAGCGCGCTCCGACGCCGGTTTCGTGGACTTCCTCACGCCCGCCGAGCCGCGCCGGACCGCTATCCCCAGGGCCCGAAGACGCGTTCCCCGGTGGCCCAGAGCGCGGCGGACAACTCGTCGATGTCGTCGCCACGGACCTCGGCCAACGCCCGCACGATCAGTGGAATCAAGTACGGAGCGTTAGGACGTCCGCGATACGGCATCGGCGTCAGGAACGGACCGTCGGTCTCCACCAGCAGGAGGTCCCGTGGCGCCACCGCAGCGGCGTCCCGCAGGTTCTGCGCGTTCTTGAACGTCAACGTGCCGGCGAAGCTCATCACGTACCCGGCGTCGGCACAGCGGCGGGCCATCGCCTCGTCGCCCGAGTAGCAGTGGAAAACGACCTTCTCCGGCGCTCCTTCCGAGGAGAGCACTCGGAAAACGTCCTCGTGGGCGTCCCGGTCGTGGATCACCAGCGCCTTGCCGGACCGCTTCGCGATCGCGATGTGTGCCCGGAACGACTCCTCCTGCGCCGCTATCCCCTCCGGACCGGTCCGGTAGAAGTCCAGGCCGGTCTCCCCGATGCCACGAACCTCGGGCCGCGACGCCAGCTTCTCGATCTCCGCGAGAGCGCCGTCGAGGTCCTCCAACGCGGGCACGTCGTTGGGGTGGATCGCCACCGTGGCGGCCACCCCCGGATGCGCGGCCGCGAGGTCGGCGGCCCAGGTCGAGGACGGTACGTCGCACCCCACCTGGACGACCCGGGTGACGCCCACCGCCGCGGCCCTGGCGAGGGCCGCGGCGGGGTCACCACCCTGGACGTCGAGGTGGGTGTGGCTGTCGAGCACCGGAACCGCGAGCGGCTCGGGATCGGGAGGCGCTTCCCCCGAACGACCGCTCACGAATCCCCCAGCCGCGCCAACTCTTCCTCCACGATCGACTCGTCGAGCTTCTTGAACACCGGCTTCGGGGGCGCGAGCGGACGCCCGACCTCGATCGGCCGGGACACCCAGCGGGCGGACGCGGCCGCGTAGTCGCCACTGATCACCGGGTAGTCCGGTCCGCCCTCCTCGGAAACCTCGCGGACCTCAGGCGAACCCGACCAGACGCCGGTCTCACCGAGCAGCTCGTGCACCTTCTGGGCGGAGTGCGGCAGGAACGGCGTCAGCAGGGCCTTGCAGTCGTCGACGACCTGGAGTGCGGTGTACAGGACCGTGTCCCGACGCTCGTGGGTAGAAGGATCCTTCAACGTCCACGGCGCCTGGTCGGAGAGGTACTTGTTCGCGTCGCCGACCACCCGCATCGCCTCGCCGATCGCCGCCTTGAACCGGGACCGCTCGAGCAGCGCTCCCACCGACGCGAACGCAGCCTTCGACGAGTCGAGCAGCGCAGCGTCGGCCTCGGTGAGCGTCCCGGGGGTGGGCACCGCACCGACGTTCTTGGCCGCCAGCGAGATCGACCGGTTGACCAGGTTGCCCCAGCCGGCGACCAGCTCGTCGTTGTTGCGGCGCCGGAACTCCGTCCAGGTGAAGTCCGTGTCCTGGTTCTCCGGACCGGCCGCCGCGATGAAGTACCGCAGCGCGTCGGCGTCGTACCGGGACAGGAAGTCGTTGACGTAGATGACCACCCGCCGGGACGAGGAGAACTTCTTGCCCTCCATCGTGAGGAACTCGCTGGAGACCACCTCGGTCGGCAGCTCCAGCGTCCCGAACTCGCCCGGCGAACCACCGCGCGACCCACGACCGTCGTAACCGAGCAGCTCCGCCGGCCAGATCTGGGAGTGGAACGTGATGTTGTCCTTGCCCATGAAGTAGAACGAGGACGCCTCGGGGTTGCACCACCAAGACTTCCACGCGTCCGGCTCCCCCGAGCGGCGCGCCCACTCGACCGACGCCGAGAGGTACCCGATCACCGCGTCGAACCAGACGTAGAGCCGCTTGCTGGGGTTGTTCTCCCAACCGGGCAGCGGCACCGGCACGCCCCAGTCGATGTCCCGCGTCATCGCCCGCGGCTTGATGTCGTCGAGCAGGTTCAGCGAGAACTTGAGGACGTTCGGCCGCCAGTCGGTGCGGGTCTGCAACCAGGACCCGAGCGCCTCGGCCAGCGCCGGCAGGTCCAGGAAGAAGTGCTCGGTCTCGACGAACTGCGGCGTCTCCCCGTTGATCTTCGAGCGCGGGTCGATCAGGTCGGTGGGGTCGAGCTGGTTGCCGCAGTTGTCGCACTGGTCGCCGCGGGCGCTCGGGTAGCCGCAGATCGGGCAGGTGCCCTCGATGAAGCGGTCGGGCAGCGTCCGGCCGGTCGACGGGCTGATCGCGCCCTTCGTTGCTTTGGGGATCAGGTACCCGTTGCGGTGCAGGGTCTTGAACAGCTCCTGGGCCACCGCGTAGTGGTTGCGCGTCGTGGTCCGGGTGAACAGGTCGTAGGAGAGCCCGAGTCCGGTCAGGTCGTCCACGATCACCCGGTTGTAGCGGTCGGCGAGCTCGCGCGGCGACACGCCCTCCTGCTCGGCCTGCACCAGGATCGGCGTCCCATGCTCGTCCGTCCCGGAGACCATCAGGACCTTGTTGCCCGCCATGCGCTGGTACCGGCTGAAGACGTCGGACGGGACGCCGAATCCGGAGACGTGGCCGATGTGCCGCGGACCGTTGGCATAGGGCCACGCGACCGCGGTGAGGATGTGACGGGTCATGGGGACAAGCCTAGGCCCCGTCCGTCGATGGGCTCACCCTCGCCGGGCGCGCTCGGCGCACCCATGCGCCGGGCGCGTGCCTAGGCCGTCAGTGGGGAACCGTTTTCCCGCGCCGCGGGGTGCGCATGCGCCACGCCGACAAACGGAACTATCCGTCATAACGGGCGAGGTGCGCGCTCCAATGGATCCGTGGGCACCAGCAACGACACAACGACGGACATTCGGACGGCCGAGACGGCGTCGGCTCTGTCCACCGAGGTACCGACGTTCGCCGGTTCACCCTCGTCGGCCGCCGCCGACGAGCCGGTCCTGTTCGAGTGGGACGCTCCGGTCTCCGGCGCTCACCCGCCGGCTGCGAACGCGTCCCGCGCGGACCCCTCCGACACCGACGAACTCCTGGTGGACGAGGGACGAGCCGCGCCGCACGAGATGGAGGGCGCGGAGCCGCTCCCCCTGGACCTGCCCGACCCGGCGGCACCACCGGCGCGGCCCGACCCGGAGCCCTCGCTGGTGCTCTACCGATCCGCCCCGCGGACTGGCGCGGACCGCTGGGTGGACGCCGGGCTCGCGCTGCTGCTCCGGGACCGCGTCCGCGCCGACGGAACACGCACCGGCGGAGCCGCCGGGCAGCACTGGCCCGCTCGGCACAGCATCGCCGGGGTGTCCGGCCTACCCGGGAACGTCGGCGGCGTGCTCGGTGCGCATCGCCGGGCGGTCGGCGAGCGGGCCACCCAGCCCTCGATCCGCCGCGGGGCCGCACACGGGAGCCAGGAGACGACGCCCCCGGCACCTCCCGCCACCCCGAGCCATGCCGGTCTGCGCCACCCCGCGGCCGGACTCGTGCCTGCGCTGGCTCTCGGTCTGCTGGCGGCGTTCTTCGGCTGGGTGAGCGCGGCGCCATTCTGGCTGGCGAACGGGGTGGGAGCCGAGGGCACCGCGACCGTTACCCACTGTCGGCAGCAGGCGCTCGGCGACCGCTGCACCGGACGCTTCGTCGCTGACGACGGAACGTTCACCCGGATCGTCCGGCTCGCCGATCTGGATCCGTCCGACCGGGCGACCGGCAGCACCGTCGATGCTCGGATGCTGCCGGGTGGGAACGTCGCTTACGCCGGGCCAGCCGCCGGTCTGCACCTGCGGTGGATGCTGGGCTTCCTCGGGGTGCTGGCGTGCGGTGTCGGCGTCGGTGCGGCCACCGGAGTGCAGCGGCTGCGCCGCGAGGGCCCCCGCAAGGTCGGTGTCCTCTGGGCGCTGTCGCTCGGTGGCCCCGCCGTCCTCGCGCTGATCACTCTGGTCGCCGCGCTCCTGTGACCCGGCCGAATCAGCTCTCGCTCCGCTTCGCCGCCTGCACCGCGTCGTAAACGACGCTGCGGGAGACGCCGACCGCGGTGGCGACCGCGCGCATCGCCTCCTTGCGCGGCACGCCGCCGGCCTCGGCGAGCGCCACCCGGCGGGCGAGTTCGGCGGCGTCGGGTGCGTCCTCGGCCCGGGGCGGCGGGGCCCCGGCGATCACGACCGTGATCTCGCCGAGCAGCCCGTCCTTCGCCCAGTCGGCGAGTTCGCCGAGCGTCCCCCGGCGGACCTCCTCGTGCGTCTTGGTCAACTCCCGGCAGACCGCGGCGTCCCGGTCGGCACCGAACGCCGCCACGGCGTCGGCGAGTGAGGACCCGATGCGCTTGGGCGACTCGAAGAACACCATCGTGCGTGGTTCGCTCGCGAGCGCCGCGTACGTGCTCCGCCGCTTGCCCGGCTCCCGGGGCGGGAAGCCCTCGAAGCAGAACCGAGCGCTCGGCAGGCCGGACAGCGTGATCGCGGTGGTCACCGCCGACGGGCCGGGCAGGACGCTCACCGGGATGTCGGCCGCGATCGCCGCGGCGACCAGCCGGTACCCGGGATCCGAGACGCTGGGCATGCCGCCGTCCGTGACCAGCAGGACGGTGGCGCCGGCGACAGCCCGGTCCCGCAGGCCGTCGGTCTGCCGCTGCTCGGTGACGTCGTCGTAGCGGACGATCTGCCCGCCGACGGTCACTCCGAGGTCGGACGCGAGCCGCCGCGCCCGCCGAGTGTCCTCGGCCGCGATCACGTCCGCGGTCGCCAGCGCGTCCTTCAGCCGATCGGTCGCGTCACCCGGGTTACCCAACGGCACACCAGCGAGGACCACCCTGCCCTGAGCACTCACCGCACAAGTATCCCGGTCGGTTACGCGGCGGGTGTATCCCAGTCGACGTGGTAGCGGTACATCCAGTCGTTGTTCATCGAACGCGACGCCAGTCGCAGGAACACCGGCATCATCGCGTCCCGCAGCACTCGCCCCACCGGCCCGGCGGCCTTCATCGAGCTGGTCCTTGCGCCGGCCGCCACGACCCGCTCCACCCGCGGCCGGCGCAGCGCGACGTAGGTGGCGAACGCGTCCGCGACGTCGGGCAGGTCCCGCAGGCACTTGGCGAGCACCACCGCGTCCTCGATCGCCATCGACGCCCCCTGCCCGGACGACGGTGCCGTCGCGTGTGCGGCGTCCCCGGCCAGGACCACTCGCCCGCGGTACCAGTTCGGCACCGCGCGGAGGTCGTACGTGGCCCAGCCGGTCATGGGGTTCGTGCTCGCCTCGATCAACGCGACGGCCGGCGAGCGATCTCCGGCGAAGAGGTCGAGCAGCCGTTGCCGCCACGCGTCACCCGTGGCGATCTCGGCGAGTTCCGCCGCCGTCGGCGGGGTGGGATACGGCGGGTTGGCGAACCACCACACCTCGCCGTTCGGCGCCGGTACGTAGCCGAAGAACGCGCGCTTGCCGAAGACCATCGTGAACGTTCCCGGCTCGGCGTCGACCTCCACACCGCGGGCGTAGCCACCGGTGTTCAGTACCGGCACGTACCGCGGAGCCGGTGCGTCCGGGTCGATGACGGTCCGGGTCAACGAGTGCAGGCCGTCGCACCCGACCAGGAGGTCGCCCTGCGCCTCGCTCCCGTCCGCGAAGCGGGCTCGGACGCCGTCCGGCGTCTGCTCGACGCCGACCAGGCTCTTGCCGTACTCGACCGGCACGCCCCGCCGCACCGCCTCGTCGCGAAGCGCCCGGTACAGGTCGGCACGGCGGATCGTCCGGCTCGTCGCGCCCTCGGCCCCGTGCGCCATCCGGCCGAGCACCCGGCCGGTTCCGCTGCGCATCACCATCCGGGGCGTCGGGAACGCGGCGGCCTCGACCGGCTCGGCCGCCCCGAGAACGCGCAGAGCGTCCATTCCGTTGCCGGCGAACGTGAGGAACAGCCCGACGTCGTCCGCGACGTCCGGATGCCGCTCGTAGATCGTCGCGTCCAGACCGGCGCGGCGGAGCGCGATCGCGGCCGCCGCGCCGGCGACGCCACCACCGATGACAAGCGCATGCATGACCGTCTCCGTCCGTGGAAGTATTTCGTTCGGCCAAACTAAACATAAAGTACGATGTCAAGCGTGGCCTCCGAACGCGAGACGCTGATCGCGCAGCTGGACATGGCGGGACGGGCGCTCAGCACGGTGGCGGTCATGTTCCACACGGCGCTCGCCGAACTCTCCGGGCTGAGCGCCACCGAGCAGAAGGCGCTGGATCTGATCGAGCGGTTCGGCCCGCTCACCGCCGGCGATCTCGCTCAGCGCTCGGGCCTCGCGCCCGCCTCGGTCACCGGCCTGTTGAGCCGTCTGGAGAAGAAGGGGTTCGCACGGCGCATCCCCAACCCGGAGGACCGGCGCAGCGTCCTGGTCGAGATCGTCCGCGGCCGCCTGGATGCGATCGGACCGCACTTCGTCGAGTTGCTGCGGCCGTTGCACCAGCTCTACGACACGTTCAGCGACGAGGAGCTGCGCGCGATCTTGCGCTACCTGACCGAGGCGGCGAGGCTCCAGCAGGAGGTCACCGGACGGCTCCCGAGGGCCGACAGATGAGCGGCCTCACGCGCTCAGGACGAGGTACTCCTCCAGGGATTTGCCCAGCGACCAGAGGTACTCGAAATCGGCCGCCCGCTTCCTGAGCTGACCGATGTCGAGCACCAACTTGGTGTTGAGGATCGCCGGCACCGCATGGTTCACCCGGCTCGACGAGGCCACGGTCTCGTAGCTGACGTCGCCGTCGAAGATGATGAAGTCGCGCAGGTCCATGTGGGACTGGTTGATGCGGTGGTAGTCGAGCACCCGAAGGTCGATACCGGCGGCCCGCTGCATCGTGCAGATGTCCCGGAATCCTTCGTCGGTGACCATGTCGGGCTTGTCGAAGATGAAGATGCGCCGCACCGTCACGCCGCGCTGCCGGGCGTCCTGTTGAGCCTGGAGGTACCGGCGCCCGAGCGCGCTCTGCCAGAAGCCGTTCCCGAAACTGTCACCGCCGGCGTCCACCGTCGCGAAGCTGGTGGCGTCGATGTGGGAGCGCGTGCAGTCGGTCAAGCCGATCAGCCAGTCCCGGTCCTCACCCTCGTAGGTGGCCTCGCCGGCAGCCAGCGCCTTCAAGAAGGACGACGTGCGAGTGATTTCGTTCTGCGCGAACTCGTAGACGAGATCGGGCTCGCCCGGCTTGATCAGGATCGCGTGCCGGACCATCTGGGTGACCGCGTCGGAACGCGCCGCACTCTCCTCCAGCATTCCCAGCAGACGCGACGACTCGGTGATCCGCGTGAATGCGCGATGGACCACCTCGTGAATGTTCTGCTCGTGGTCGATCTGCCGCTCTTCGATCGCCCGTAATCGCCCATCCAGCTCCATCAGGAACTGGACGACCAGCACGACGCCGCCGAGGAAGACCGAGAGTGTCAGCGCGGTCAGTGCGGCCTGATCCGGTGCGCCCGATCCGCGCGCATTGGTCAAGCTCGTCAGTCCGTAGGTCAGTCCGCCGATCGCCAACGAAATAACGATGCGCCAAGCAATTCGCGCGTTGCTTCCCCCCATGCGACGACTCGTCCCCCCGCTCATCCGCACTCCCCTACTGATTCCTGCGGCATCACATCCAGGTGCCTGACCGGAGCCACCGCGGATCGGTCGCACACTCGGTCGGCCTGCGCCCGCCGGACCAGGGCGGATACGCGGCCCACGCCGGCCGCCGGCAGTCTCCCAGCGCGCTCCGCGGCCGGCGAGCCGATCGTGTCCGGCCGCGCCCGGTGATCGGCGACACGGTGCGTCATCGAATTTGTAATCGGCGTGGAATGTCGCAGCAGCCCGGTGTGTACCTCGTCAAGTACCAGCACTCTCGCCCCCGGTCCAGTCACAGCCGGCTATGGCTCGCCGACGTTCCCGCCAAAAACGTAGTTGATGCGGTTCGCGATTTCGCGGGGAAGACGGAAACCTTCGGCCACACTTCGCTGAGTGATCTACCCGACCACCGCACCGTCCACATTAATTCGGCTGAGAATCACCGGCACCGTCTGCTCCACCAGTCAGAAACAGGTCACTACACCTTCTTCCGGCCGACGGCGAGGATCATGCCGTCATAACCCTCGCGGAGCGATCCGTCCTCGGTGGCCGCCGGCTCGTAGTGCACGCTCAGCCCCTCCACCACCGGCGAGAGCAGGCGGGTGATGTCATCCCGGTCCACCCGTACCGCCGGGAAGGGCTTGCCTGCCACCTGATAACCCCGCGAGTTCTCCATGAATGCACTGGCCAACGGCGCCCCTGGCTTGAGTAGCGTCAGGAAACGCTCCAGGGCGAGTTTGAACTCTTCCCAGTCGGCCGAGATCGACTCCGCTACGAAGAACATCGTCCCGATGTCGTACTGCACCTCCGGCTCGAACGTGTAGAGGTCACGGAGGAGGACCGACCCGGCCCGACGAAACGCGGCTCGCGGATCCATGATTCGGCGATAGATTGCGTTCTCGCACAAAACTTGCCAAAAAGGATCCCACGATCGATCGTAGAAACACAACTGTCCGGCAATCCATCGCACGTTCGATACGGAGCGGTCCAGCAACGTCAACTTCTCGACGAAGGGAAGCATCGTGAAAGCCGGATACAAATTGGCGCCGGTTCCGAGATCGACACCGATCGCGCCCGGGCGCGGCGGGTGGGCGGTGAAATGGTCGCGCGTCGCGATGATGAAGTTTCGGTCGTCCCCGCGCAGCGTCCGGTAGTTGTGCCGGAGATAGCTTTTCGCATCGAAATCGTTCCAGTTGACTTCTTCATTGCGCGGCTGGCCGGCATCCATCAGCACTCCCCCGGATCTACGGCGGCAGATGCTCGACAGCACTTCCCAGAAATCCCGCTGCCAACCTTTACAGCGTAGATGGTGGATGACCACCGCTGAGTGAAAATTCCGTGATCAGGTGAATCACGTCAATGGCGCGGTGAGACGAAAGCGCATTGTTGTGAACAGCGAGACACATTTCTACTCGCCGACGGCTCGGGGCTCCGCCCGGCTACCCAGCCCGCGCAACAGAGTGATCGTGTGCATCGCTAGCTGATCGCGGATACGAGCGACCTGCGTGTCCCACTGCCGGCTGAACCCCGATGCGCGCTCCAGGCTTTCCCAGTACGGCGTCAGCTGGTCGTCCAACCGGGCCGTCGGCATCCACAGGTGCAGCAGGTGATCCACGATCGGCTGCAGCTTCGCCAACGCCTGGTCGTCGATGCCCTGATCGAGGCGGCTTCGGTCGACGTAGGTCTTCAACGCGGTGAGCAACCAGTCGTGCCTGGCCACGACCGCGGCGAAATCACCGGCCTGGTCCGGCGTCAGGGAGGAGGATCGTATCCGGAGCACTCGCAGCGATCCGTCTTGCAGGCCGAACGCGACGCGATCCTCACCGCCGTCCTCGGTGAGCTGCAGTACCCAGCGGAGTTGGGTCCGCGCGCCCCGGATCGCGCGCGGGCGTCGCGCCGCCGGTAGCTTCTGCCCCTCTCTCAGGAGCGAACGCTGCACCTCGTCCATGAGCCGCTCCGCGATACCACCCAGGTACAGTCCGGAGCCCGCCGCCGCGGTCAGGAAGCCATCGGCGATCGCGTCCGGCCGGGTCTTACCGATGGTCTCCACGATGCCCGGACGAGTCAGGTAGTACGCCCAGGGCCGGCGTCGGTCGGATTCGCTCCGGACCACCTCGACCATCGCCGACGATTGAAGAATTCGCTCCCCGCTGATCGAGGCGCGGCTCGCGACGGCGCCCACCACCCGGGGTCGGCCGCCGGACGAGGTCACGAGACGACAATCGACGCCGACGAAGGCGTCCGGGGAGACGACGTAGGGCACGGGCCGTTCGAAAGCGCGTACCGACTCACCGACCCGCTGCAAGGCGAGCGCTTGCCTGGCCACCCTCGACGGTACGGATGTCGGGTACTGGGCCAGCCCGGTGTGGATCTCGCTCATGGCCAGCATGTGGAGCCCCCTGTCGACGCGCCACCGGGCGCACTACGCACTGAGCGGTCCGCCTCCGAGAAACACGTAACTGATTCGTTCGATGATCTCGCGGGGCAGCGCGAGTTGTTCGTTTTCGGCACGCCCGTCGACGTCGCGGAGGACGGCGGGGTCCACCTCGACCTGTCCCAGTATCGTCCGCACCGCGTGCTCAGTAGCCAGGAATCGATTGGTCATCACCGACAGCGTGCGATAAGCGCTGAAGGGGTCGGCGCGCTCGTTCAGACGCACAACGGGGGGTACGTCGTCCCAGCTGTCCGGCCAGGACGCCGGAGCATCGGCGAGCGCCGTCACCGGCTTTCCCTCGAAGCGCAGGACGCCCAGCCGGAGTAGTTGCCAGACCGCGGCCAGGTAGGCGCACGACCATTTCTCCGCCCCGGTGTCGCCGCTCCACAATTCGATGTCCATGAACACCGAGTGATTCCGCGCGGCGTTCTCGGTCGGCGGCTGCCACGCCTTACCCGCCTGCATCGCCTCGAGCCCGGTCGACGGTGATCTCATGCCGTTCGAGAGCCAGCCGACCTCGGTGACCGGTGGGCGGGAGCCGTTGGTTCCGGCAGGTGGCTCGGCGACCAACCGGGACCGCACCAGCGGAGCCAGCGGCACACCGCCCGCCTCGGCGCACGCTGATTCCCGCGCGATGTAGTCGATGGTGAGGCCGGCTTCGGCCGCGGCGTCGATCACCGCGGGCAGGACCGCCCCCGGCGGGAACGATCGCCGGAAGTAGTCGTCGACGAGGAAACACGTACTCACTCGCGGGCGCTTCTGGCCGGCCGTCAGCTCTTCGGTCCCGAGCTTCACCCACGGCGCCAGCCGACGGAAGTACGCCGTCAAGTCGGTCTGCCCGGGTGCGAAGTCCTCCATGTACAAGTGGCCGACCTCGATGGACACATGCGACAGCGGCACCGAGGCAACGGGACGGAGCGCACCAGCCGCTTCGCTGTGGGTGGCTTTGACCGGGCTCACAAGCCCTCCCAGGAGGCCGTGTCGAGCAGCTTCTTGGCGAGCGAGGCGAACGCCTGCGTCGTCTCCAGGTTGGCGACCTTACGATTCGCGACGTCCTCGTCGAGAATCAGCTGCTCGCGCCACTGCAGGACCGGATCGAGGGGAACGGTACCGAGCCGCGCGGTCTGTCCGAGACGCTGCTTGCTCGCCAGGTCGGCGAGTTGGCGGTCGGTGTTGTGCAACCAGGCGATCTGCGGCGGTTGGAGCCCACGAACAGACGGCGAGTCCGGATCGACATAGGCGGTCCGGACGAATCGCAGCCCGTTCTGCAGCTTCTTCGCCTCGTGCCCGAGGGCCACGCCGTTGTCCAGGATCCCGCCGACGCCGTACACCAGGCCGTTCGCGGCGATGATGTGCTGCCGCGTCCAGCGATGGAAGACCAGCCACCGAACGATCGCGGAACCGAGCTCCGGCGCTCGCGTCGCCTCCAGGACGATGTCCGTCGCGAACGAGCGCCCCGCGCTCAAATCCACCAGGCAGAGGTCGAACTCCTCGTCCAGGCGCGCGAGCAGGCGAACACAACGCTCGATCGCCGCCGGGGTGGCCGCGAACTCGCCTCCCCCCTCGTCACCCGGGAACAACACCAGCTCACCCGCGCTCCGGGGACGCGCCTCCCGGATCTCCTCCCGATCCGAGTCGTTCCAGACGTCGACCTCCAGCGGGGTGGCACCGGTCTCGTGGAGGCAGCTGTGGAGACCCCCCGCCTGCGCGCCGCGGGCGAGGCCGTGGATCTGGAAGATCGCCCCGGCGGTCGGCGATCCGAAATCGAAGTCCAGGTAACACGCGTCGGCGCCTTGCAGCGCAGCGCGATAGGCGATGTTGGCGCTGGTGACGGAGCGGCCGGTGCCGCCTTTGTCGGAGGTCGCGAATACCAACACGGCTAGATCCTTCCCGCGTCCAGGCGGGCGACCTCCAGCTCGTTCAATGCACGCAACACGTCGTTGGCCAGGACGGCAGCGGTCGCCGGACGCTCGGACACGAGGACGCGGGCGCGGCGTAGATTCTCCCGCATCGCGTGCATCGTCGCCTGGATCTTGGTGTTGGCCTGCGCCGAACTCCGCTCCTGCTCCTGGTCGAAGAGCTGCTCTGCCTCGCCCAACACGGCCCAGGCATGCTCCACGAGCGGATCGCTGGAGAGCGGCCGGCCCTCGAAGAGCTTCGACAAAGCGACCAGGGATTCCACGATGCGCTCGGTGAAGTACCACGACGGCCGCTCGTGCCGAGGCAGCGACTCCTCGAGCGGGAAGACCTCGGCCGGCTGGTCCCAGAGTGATTTGCCGGGGCCTTTGCGTAGCCGTCGACGGAGCAGGTAGGTCCAGACCTCCTCGGCCAGGTCGAGCAGATCCCGGCGAAGCTCCTGGCTGCGGGCCAGGGCGGCCACGGCCACGGTCCGCTTCAGCAGCATCGCGGCGTAGTCGGAGACGATCCAGGTCAGCTGCTGGGGGCCGGACAGCTCGCTCCCGACCAGCCGCAGCTGCAGGCCCGGCGAGTGCAGCGCGACCGCCGGGTCGTTGGCCACCGCACGCCGGGTGATCCGGCCACGGCTCGCCAGCTCGTTCAGCACCTGCAGGATCTTGCTCAGCTCCGCGTCGGTGGCACGGCGACGGTCGAGGTCCTCGGAGACCAGCGACGTCATGAGCAACGTGAAGTAGTCGGACTCCTCCGCGTCGCTCGTGCGCCACGGCATGTCCTCCAGCGGCCAGCGCCCGGTGCCGAACGTGGCGAGCGTCGCCCAGTACCGCCGCACGAGGTCGTACCGCACCTGGAGCGCCGCCGCGAGCCGCTGCTGCTCCTCGTTCAGCAGGCGCAGGACGCGGGTCCGCTCGGTGGTGAGATCGAGGATTCCGGCGAGCGCGTTCACCGTGAAGTACAACGACGGCCGGTCCGGGGCGACCCCGCCGAACTGCGGTCCGATGTCCTCGCTGGTCTCGATCTTCGGTGCGTCCTTGATGACGCTCCACGACCAACCGCACTCGAACAGGCGGTTCGGGTTGTCCAGGTCGGACTCGACCTGACCGGAACCGATCGAGAGGTCGCGGAGACCCGCGCGCACCTCTTCGAGCGAAGCTTGCAGATCCTCGATGACGACCTGGTCGGGTTGATTGCGCTGGTTGGCCGTGCGGATCAGGATCCGGCCCGGCTCCTCGGTGGTCCGGAACACGTTCACCGTGAAGCTCCGCAGCAGGCCGACCATCGCGGCGGTCAATCGCCTACTCGCCAGGTGCTCGAGGGCGTCGATGTCCTTGAGGATGTCGTCCCGCGTCACCTTGCTGCGGAAGATGCGGACGAAGCCCAGCGTCGCCAGTGTCAGCGTCAGGGACACCGAGAACGACTCGACGATCGGGAGCGCACGTTGCTCGGGACTGACCAGCTCCGGGTTGTCGTGCGGGCCGAAGTACGAGTCGCCGGAGAAGATCGGTGCACCGTTGTCGTCCACATAGTTGGTCATGTACTCGGTGAGCACTCCGACCAGACGTCGCGGAATCTCGATGTTGTCGCCGAGCAGAGCCAGCGCCTGGACCGATTCCCGCGCGGTCTGGTCCGGCTGGTCCAGCTTCAAGCTCTTGACCTCGGACGCGGGGTACATCAGGCAGAGCAACTGCTCCGCATCGCTGACCGAGTTGCCGCCGACGCGGCCGCCCCACTGCCACGTGCCGTCGACGACCGTCACACGGGCGGTGGCTTCCCAGATGTCCAACAGGTGTTGACGCGGTTGAGCTTTCATCCTCGAGTCAGCACCTCCGAGCGCCGAACCGTCACTTAGCTCGACCCGTCGCGACGATCATCGCGTCGTGTCCGTCCCGCAGTGCCCCGTCATCGGCGCCGTAGGGCACCCGCACGATGTCCAGGTCGAGGGCGATGCGATCGAACGCCAGTCGGACGATGTCCTCATCGACCGGGCAGGCGGGGAACAGCACGCCGTCGACCTTGTAGCCGTGAGACTTCTCCATGAACGCGGCAGCGAACGGAGCGCTGGGCCGCAAGGAACGGATGAACCTCTCCAACGCGGCTTTGAACTCTGCTTCGTCGGTGGACATGGACTCCGCTACGAAGAACATCGTACCGATGTCGTACTTCGCGGGCGGAAGATCGAACAGGTCGCCCTGGATCACTTCGGCTTTCGCGGCAAAATCGCGCTTGGGGTGTGATACTTGCGCATAATGTCCGATAGGACTCATCCGGTCCCAGAACCGCAGCCAATTGTCGTCGAACCCGCCCTGCTGGCCGTTCAACCAGGCCACGTTCGCCGCGCCACGCTCGAAAAGGTGCACGTTCGCCACGAAGGGCAACATCATGAGCGCCGGGTACAGATTGGCACCGGATCCGACATCTACCGCCGTAGCGTTCGGCGACAGCAGGGTCTGACCGACGGAACGCTCGAAGAAGCCGGTGCAGTGCTCAATTATCTTGCCGTCGTCGTGCCGGACGGTGCGATAGTTGTCGTCGATATACGGCTCGGGATGGAAGCTATCCCAGTCAACATCAGCATTCAGTGTCCACCCGTCGAGCGATAGGTCGCCCGAGACACCGAGGGTGGTCTCGGCCACCGGAAGCGAGCTAGGGAAGGGCTCCAGAGCGACACCGCTGGTGTGATTCACCTTCGCAGTGAGTACTCTCGAACGTCCCGCAGACTCTGCGAGATCAAGAGTTTTTACAACATCGTTACCCGACACTTAAATCTCCAGGGACACAGTCGCGACCGACAGCACGCGAAGCGGCGCGCCAGTATCGCATGCACGGGCATCGGCACGTGCACCGCCTCCACAGAGGACAGGATGCCGCCCGGGCGCGTGAACGACAGTGCCGCAGCTAACTGCCGATTTGTTTGAATAACGTCAGTAGCGCTGGGCATATCGGCGCTAAGCGTAGATCCTCCCCTCGATGATCCCCAACAGCATCATCGTCTTCCTTGGAGAGGATATGACGCATTTCGACGCGTCAAACAGGCCGTCCGAGACACCTCGGTAACATCCCGACGCAGCGATCCGCCTCGCCATCGTCGCCGGGCGGCACCTACCGGGCCGCCGCCCGCATCCCTGGCACGGCGCTCATCCCACTCTGGACGGTTCGGAACGTGTGTTGGTCAGACGTAACTTCATGAGGAGCCGGTCCTCGCCCTCACCGAAGTGATTCCGGAGCTTCCCGACTTGTTCGTAGCCGAGCTTCTCGTAGAGACGAAGAGCAGTGGTATTGGCCGGATCGACGGTCAGCACGGGTTGCTCCAAACCTTTCCCAGCGAGAAAGGCTTCGGCCTCGGCCGTCAGATTGCTTCCTATTCCCCGTCGTTGGTGATCCGGGTGAACACCCAGCGAAAGAATCCATCCGCGCGGTTCGACGTCTTGGCCGACCACGGCAATGATGTAGCCAACCACCTCTCGTGCACGTTCGGCCACCAGGAAACCCCCTGCGAAGATGTCCAGCGCCTGGACGAAAAAGAATTGGGGATACAGGTCGTGGCCCGAAAATGCTGCGCTGTCGACCCTTCCGACCGAGGGAAGGTCGTCGCGGTCGCATCGGCGGATAACGTACTCCGGCGGAAGCGGTGGAAGACTCGGAACCGACTGGTCTACGTGTGCCACTCTCTGCTCTTCTCCTCACGGCTGGAGCGGTGCGGAAATCGGCGGAGTACAAGATGCTACCCGTGACCAACGTGGAGGGTGCCAATTCCGCCTCATTCGGTTCTCTTGGGGCAGCGGTGACACGCGTTTCTGAATCGCGTCGAACATCGACTCGTCGGATTGCAGTGTCGCGATGTCCTCGTTCTAGGAGCGCGCTTTTCGTGCTAGTCCCGCTGGGCGCGGGCCGCCCGTAGCGGGGTGTCCAGCCCGGCGGCCACCCGACCGGCCAGCGTGGCGAGCGTCCTCAGTTCGTCCTCGGTGAGCATCGAGAACCACTCGGCCACTGCCGCGTGGTCGGCGGTGTCGCGGCCTCGCCAGTACTCCGCATTCTTCTCGGTCGTGGCCAAACGCCGCCGCCGCCGGTCCGCCGGATCGGACTCGCTGGTCAGCCATCCTTTCCGTTCCAGCGACGCGACGAGCTGGGCGACGTTCTGATGTGTCGTCCCCAGCGCCGCGGCCGCTTCGCCGAGTGTCGGCGTGCCGAGTGCGCTGACCGCGGTGAGCAGCGCCGCCTGCTGCGACGTCACGCCGTCGGCACGCAGCCGGGCGTCCATCAGGTAGCGCAGACGCTGCGCGGCCAGCAGCAGCGTACGGAAGGCCCGGACCGACGGCGGGAGGCCTGCGCCGGTCCCGATCTCGAAGGGCGACTGTGCATCAGAAGGCATTGGTAATATATTACCTATCTAGCCGCGATGGCTCGTAGAGGGGCGTCTCCCATGATCGGCCTTCCCCCGCACGCACGGCCCGGTCGTCATGCGTAGCCGCGCTGCCGCCGCCGGCAGCGCACTGTTCTTCGCTCTCGCCCCTGGCACGGTCGCCGGCCTGGCGCCCTGGGCACTCACCGGCTGGGACGCGGGCGCGGCCCCGATCGCGGTGCGGTGGCTCGGCGCCATCCTCGTCGTAGCCGGCGCAGCGGTCCTGCTGCAGGCGTTCGCACGCTTCGTCCGTGAAGGCCTGGGTACGCCTGCCCCGGTGGCGCCCACGGCACACCTGGTCGTCGGCGGGCTCTACCGATACGTGCGCAATCCGATGTACCTCGCGGTCGTGGCGACGATCCTGGGCCAGGCGCTGCTCCTGTGGCGTCCGGTATTGGTGGCGTACGCGGCGGTGGTGGCTGCGACGACCGCCGCGTTCGTGCGGGGTTACGAGGAGCCGACGCTCCGGCGCCAGTTCGGTGGCGACTACGACGCGTACCGAGCCGCCGTACCCGGCTGGTGGCCCCGCCGCACGCCCTGGCCCGGCTCCACCGGCAGCTAGCGCGGGTCGGGGCCCAGCAGGTCCCAGCGGTTGCCGGCGATGTCCACGAAGACCACCACGCGCCCGTACGGCTCGTCCCGCGGCTCACCGACGAACTCCACGCCGGCCGCGCACATGCGTTCGTAGTGCGCGTCGAAGTCGTCGACCCGGAGGAAGAAGCCGACGCGTCCGGCCACCTGGTCGCCGATCGCGGCGGCCTGCCGCTCGCCGTCGGCCTGCGCGAGCAGGATGCCGGTCCGTGCACCGGGTGGCCGGACCACCACCCAACGCTTCGGGCGGCCGCCGTGGGTCATCACGGCCGGTGAGTCCTCGACCAGTTCGAAGCCGAGCACCGTGGTGAAGAACTCGATCGCCGGGTCGTACTGCTCGACGACGATCGTGAAGGACTCGATGTGCACGTCCGCAGCCTACGACCGCGCCGCAGCCAGGATCTCCTCGGTGAGATCCATCAGCCGCTCGGCCTCCGCCGGATCGAGCGTCGGCAGTGTCAGCGGAAGCCGCCGCCCGCGGTCCACCGCGATCAGCGGCTCCGACGGCGGATCCTCGACGAAGTGCTGGATCGGCCCGATCGCCTTCTCGACCGGCTGCGCCGCTACCGCCGCCGTGACCGCCAACAGCCCACGCAGTACCCGGGGCAGCGCGCTGCGGTCGCCGCTACGGGTGAACCCGGGGTGGTACAGCACGTACCGGGCTCGGCTCCCGGCTCGGGCGGCGAATCCGACGCCGAGCAGGTCGTTCGCCCGGCCTGCCTGGAGCTGAGCGCGGACCATCGAGTACCGCCCGGTGAGCTGTGGGTCGTCCCAGTTGACCGAGCCTCTCGTCACCCCGACCCCGGCGACGTTCACGATCACCGGCGACGACGACCGCTCCAGCGCCGGGGCAAGGCCGAAGCTGAGCAGATACCGGCTGAGGTAGTACAGCGCGAACGTCCGCTCCAGGCCCTCAGCCGTCTCGATCCGCTCCGGCGCGACCGCGTTGGCGAACAGCGCGAGCGCGTCCACCACTTCGCACCGGGCGGAGATCTCGTCGATGGCCAGCCGTGTCTCGGCCACGCTGGACAGGTCGACCGGCAGGAACTCGACGAGGCCACCGGCGAGCGACTCGCCACGCTGCCGGTTTCGTCCGAGCACGACGACTCGGTCGCCGCGCTTCGCCCGTTCCAGAGTCAATGCGCGGCCCATTCCGTTGGTGCCGCCGCCAATTACCACTGTGCGCATGCCGTCCTCCACCACCGGGGTTCCGTGATGGACTCGATCCTGCGGGGATGCTTCGGCGACCGGAAGAAGGCACTTCGATGTCCACTGCGAACACCGGTGTGCGCGCCGTGCTGCCCAGTCCGGTGCCCTCGGACGAGTACGAGCAGTGCCCGGTCACCGACGTGGCGCGTCGACTGGGTGACAAGTGGACCCTGCTCGTGCTGGTGCTGCTCGGTCAGCGGCCGTACCGGTTCAACGAACTGCACCGAACGATCGACGGGCTCAGCCAGCGCATGCTCACCCGGACGCTGCGCACCCTGGAGACCGACGGGCTGGTTGACCGCGAAGTCTTCCCGACGCTACCGCCGACGGTGGAGTACCGCCTGACGCCGCTCGGCACGACGCTGCTCGGGCCGATCTCCGCCCTCGCCGACTGGGCGGTCGCCCACCACGCCGACCTCACCGCGGCCCGGGAGCGCGCAGCCGGTGATCGGCGTCCGCAGACCGACTCCGACCCCACCGCAACGGCGGCGCGGGAAGTCCGTCGGACTCCCTGAGAATCGACGCGGTCAGCGCCATCAGGTCGACGATCGAGTGCGCTTGGATCGCCAGCACATTTTCGCGGCCAGCGCCGATACCGAACCCACACTTCGCTCTGCGCACCCGCGGCAACAGCCAGTCGGCGTGCGGGCGATCGACGGCGGCGAAAACGATCGGGTTGTACGACCAGGCGTCGTCGCCCATATGGCCACGACAGCTCGCCGCCGGAATGCAGCCGATCGCGGCCAGGGCGAAGGAGAGGCCCGCTACCCCGACCTCCAGCCCGCCGAGGTGCAGCGAGGTGAGGTCCACCTGCTCGGCGAGAAGCGCGACGGCCGCCTCGTCGTCCGCATCGGTGGACGGGTCGTGGGTCTCCAGGACGCGCGCGAGCCGATCGAACTGCTGCGCATTCGGCGAGAGGACGTCGAGCGCCGCGACGGCCGCCTGCTCACTCGCGGCCACGGCGGCGGCGTCCTCGCGGGTCACGTCGTAGAGGGACCAGACGCCGCGGAAGTATCCGATGCCCTCGCCGAGCATTTCTTCCTTCGCCGGCATCCAGTACTGCGCGGCGGCGGGCAGCTCGGGCACGATCCCGGCTTCGACGTCGACGTGCGGTATCACCCGCCAATGATCCACGACCGACGGGCCCTGGAGTCAGCTGGTGCGATCGGTGCGGTCAGCGCGTCGAGATAGCGCCGAGGGCCGCGTCGATGGCGTCGTCGAGCCGACTGGGGTCTCGCTCCGCCCGGGCGACGACGTGCAGGCCTTGCAGCAAGGCGAGCAGCATCCGGGCGTGGGCACCACAGTCGACATCGCCGCGGATCTCGCCCGCCCGTTGAGCCGTGGTCAGCGCCTTCTCGATTCCCGATTCCAGCGCACCGAAGGCCCGCTGCACGATGCGACCGGCATCCTCGTCGGCGGGAAGCACCTCCGTGGACGTGTTGCCGAGCATGCAGCCACGGCCCGGGGTGGAGCGAGCGCCCTCGAGCGCGTCGGTCAGCAATTGGCGCACGCCGGAGAGCGCCGACCCGTCCGTCCGGAGCTCTGCCGCCTCGCGCGCCTCCTCGGCGTAGGTCTCGAGGGCCCGCAGGAACAGTGCGTGCTTGCCGCCGAAGGCCGCGTGGAGACTCCCGGGCAGGACACCTAGCTCGTCCTTGAGGTCGCGCATCGACGTGCCGGCATAACCGCGCCGCCAGAAGACCTCCTTGGCGTGGCTGATGACCTCGGTGTCGTCGAACGAACGCGGTCGACCGGTGACTGCCATGACGCGATGCTAGGCCACTTCTTGACCACTCGTCCAAGAAGGGAGTAGCTTCCGGAGCACTTCTTGGTCAGATGGCCAAAAATTAGCCTCGGAGGACCTCGTGGGACGACTCTTTCTGCACATCAACGTGTCGCTGGACGGCTATGTCAACGACGCCGCCGGCGCGATCGACTGGCACTTCGCGGATGAAGAGTTCCAGCGGTACATCGACGACCTCCTCACCGACATCGGCGGGATGGTGTTCGGCCGGGTGGCGTTCGAGGAGTTGGCGGGCTACTGGCCGCACGCCGGGGCGGAAGCGTCGCCGACCCAGGTACGCCGCATGCACGAGTTGCCGAAGCACGTGCTCTCGCGCAGCCTCCGCAGCAGCGACTGGCACAACTCCCACGTCCTCGGCGACGACCCGGCCGAGGCCATCACTCGGCTGAAGCAGCAGAGCGGCCAGGACCTAGCGCTCTTCGCCGGCGGCCGAGCGGCCAGCGCCGCGGCCGGACTGGGCGTCGTCGACGAGTACCGCCTGGTCGTCAATCCGGTGCTGCTCGGCGGCGGCACCCGCCTGTTCGACGGCCCTTACGCCAGGACCGAGCTGCGCCTGACCCGGACGCGGCAGTTCGAATCGGGCGCGCTCCTGCTCGTGTACGAGCCCGCAGCCGCCTAGCGCTGCACCCTGCGTCGGCGCAGCACGGTATGGCATTTCGCGGGACCGGTCGTCACGCCCGAAGGAACGTCAGCACGGCCCGGACCCGACGGTGTTCGCGGTCGTCGGGTGCCAGGTCGAGCTTCGTGAAGATCGACCGGATGTGTGCCTCCACCGTCTTCACTGCGAGATGCATCTCGGCCGCGACCGCCGCGTTCGACAGTCCCTGGGCCATCAGCGCGAGCACCGCGCGCTCCCGCTCGGTCAGCTCATCCAACGGGTCGCGTTCTCGCCGCCGGGCGACCAACCTCGTGACGAGTTCGGGGTCGATCACCGTTTGTCCGCGCGCTATTCGGCGCACGTCGGCGCCGAATGCCGCAAGGTCGGAGACGCGGTCCTTGAGCAGGTATCCGACTCCGCCGTCGAACTCGGTCAGCAGCCGCAGCGCGTGGTGCACCTCGACGTACTGCGACAACAGCATCAGGCCGACGCCCGGCGCGAACGCTCGGATCGCTGCGGCTGCCTCGAGTCCCTCCGCGGAGAAACCTGGCGGCATGCGCAAATCGATTATCGCGACGTCGGGCGGCTCCCGCCGCACCAGATCGATCAACGTCACGCCGTCCCCGGTCTGTCCCGCCACGGTGAACCCGGTCTCGCGGAGAATCCGTGCCATCCCCTCGCGGAGCAGTACCGCGTCGTCGGCGAGCATCACGCGCACGGGATCACCGTCCGCAGCGTGGTACCGGAGACGTCACTGTCGATGACCAGCCGCGCGTCGAGCGTCGCGAGACGGTCGCCGAGTCCCTCGAGCCCGCTTCCCGGGCGGACCGCGGCGCCCCCGCAGCCGTCATCGGCGATCTCGAGTGCCAGCCCGACATCGGTGAGTTCCGCTCGCAGACGGACGAGTGTCGCTCCGGTGTGCTTGGCCACGTTGGTCAGCCCTTCGCTCACGACGTAGTACGCGGTGGCCTCGATCTCCGGTGACAGCCGGTGTCCTACCGAGACGGTCGCCCGGACCGGCACGGCCGAACGATCGGCGAGATGGCCGAGAGCCGCCTCCAAGCCGTCCTGCGTCAGGACGGCCGGGTGCAACCCGCGCGCAGTTTCCCGGAGTTCCGCGGTGGCTTCGAGCAGTTGCGCACGGGCGGCCTCGGCCCGAGCGGTCAGTTCGGTGCTCCCGACGGCTTCCGCGAGACGGACCACGCCGCCCAGTTCCAGTGCGACCGCCACGAGTCGCTGCTGGACGCCGTCGTGCAGGTTGCGTTCCAAGCGCCGGCGGGTGGCGTCGCCGGCGACGACGAGGCGCTGGGCGGTCGCCCTCAACTCCAGGATCAAGCCGGCCTGCGCGGCGAGATCCCCGACCAGCTGCTTCTCGGCGGCCGAGAGCGCGTCGCCCGGAGCCTTGCGAACGGTCACGGCTCCGAGGAATCGGCCGTCGTGCACGACGGGTACGGCGCTCAGATCGGTCAGCGTCCGCGTCTCCGACGACAATGCGGACGCCGGCCACGCGGACACCGCTCGCAGCGCCTCCCGCGATCCCGTCCACAACACCACCTCACGGGCACCGACGCCGTCCGCGATCGTTGTGCAGACTCCCCCGAGGAGCCGTTCCGCCGGTGCGGCGAGATGCGCCGACAACCGGGCGAGCGCTTCGTACGGGGTGGCCCGGTAGCCGTAAACCAGGCGATCAGCCAACTGCTGAGCGCGCCGCCGCACTGGTTCGAACGCCACTGCGACGATGCCAGTCGCGATCAGGGAGAGGAGGGTGCCGCGCCCCTCCACGAGGTGGCCGAAACCGAGGACGACCGTCACGTAACCCAGTGAAACGGCGAAGGCCATCGCGCCGAAGACCAACGTCCGGTTGATCACCGGGTCGATGTCGTAGAGGCGGTACTTGAGGATCGCCGCGCCCGCCACCACCGCGGCGATCGGCACCGAGAGGACGCCCGGCAGCGGGGAGCGCCACACCAGCAGGCCACCGACCATGACGAGAGCCGTCGCGGCAACTGCGAAGACGAACCAGCGGAGCTGGCGATTCTCGTCCCCGTGCGTCCGGCGGAGGCGAGCGATCACGCACCCGACTGCGACCAGCTGGAAGAGCAAGTAGGCGACGGGGCGCGCGACCGAGTAGAACGTCGTCGCCTCGTCCGCACCCGGGACATCGAGCGGGTGCGGCGCCACGAGCCCGGTGCGGGCGTACTCGACCGGCCAGAGCGCCGACACCGCGGCGAGCACGACTCCGATCGCGGCGAGCACCCCGACGACCGGTCGCCACCCTGGCGACGGCAGCCGCCCAGTCGGGAAGCACATCAGCGTGAAACAGGTGAACATCAGGACGATCGGTAGCGGCCAGACGCCCAGCCACCCCACCCAGGAGGCACCCGGCAGCGGCCCCGGGTGAAGACCGTACTCGCGGCCGGCGAACATCCCCGCGTGCGCGACTCCGGTGATGACAAATAGCCAGCCTTCACGGTTCGCCGGCCGCCGCCGGACCACGTAGAGCCCGACCGCGGTGAACGACACGGCGATCAGCCCGTTGTGCACGTTCCCCACGTGGATGCCGAGCGCGAACCCGCCCACGACCAGCCCGAACGTGACGGCGCCGATCGCCGGGCCGAGCATCGCGGTCCGCGTCATAGGCGCATGGTCGCAGAGCGGACGCCGAGGCGGATCAGTGCTGACCCTCGGACACCGAAGGGCCTGCTCTGGTCCGTCCACCGCGCCGAACGGCGAAGGTCGAGACGACTGATCGACCACGCCAAGGAGTCGCCATGAGGTCCGTCCCCGGGTCGCCCCTCGACCGTCTGCTCACCGCATCCCTGATCGTCGCGCCGGTGCTCTACCTCGTCGCCGACAGCCTGTACGCCGTGTCGGGCTGGGACGATCCGACGGCCGCGGTCTTCCACATCCTCGGCACCACCTTCTACACGGTCGTGCTCCTGCGTGTCCTGACGTGGACCGACGGAGCCCTCGCCGTGGCACTGCTGATCGTCGGCGTGCTCGGGGTGGCCGGGAACGTCGGTTACGGGTTCAACACGATCCACGTGTCCCTCGGCGACACCGACCTCGTCGACGCGTCGGGCGTTGCCGTGCTGATCAAGCCGCTCGGCCTGTTCTTCCCGCTGACCCTGCTCCTCATCGCCGTCGCGCTCCGTGGTGCCCGAGCAGCCTGGATCGTCGCGCTGGTGGCCGTGGCCGCGCTGGTGTGGCCGGTCGCGCACATCGCGAACGTCGGATGGCTCGCTGTGCTGGTGAACGTCGCACTAGTGGCAGCGTTCGGAGCACTCGCGGTGACTGGCGCCCCGGTCGGTCGCCGAGCAGCAGTGCCGGTCGAAGCGACGCCCGCGGCGTAGCGCTTCCGCTCACAGAAAGAGGCCGGTCTCCCATGAGGGAAAACCGGCCTCTGACCTGAACAGACTTGGTGGAGCTGAGGGGATTCGGACCCCTGACCCCCTCGATGCGAACGAGGTGTCGCCGTTCTAATGTGTACTGGCCAATGTGGTGGATCATCATTAAACTCCAGGTCAGAGGCCATGTATTCATGCTGACTGATGTCAGCCTGTGGCCATTGATGGTTCTGGGTCCACGGTCAACCACGGTCAAGAAGGGAGGGCGGCGGCATGGGGTACTCGCGAAAGCGGTTAACCGGCAAGGGCAAGGCTCGGTACACGGCTTACTACTGGGACATCAAGGGCAACGAGCGGTCGGCCGGAACGTTCGGCAGTGAGAAGGAGGCCGACAAGGCGTGGCAGAAGGCTGAAACCGAGATCGCGGCGGGGAAGGTCGGCGACCGTCGGCGCGGCCGGCAGACGCTTCGCCACTACGTCGATCGTCGAAGCTCTGCCCGATCGAATGCCCGTATGCCTCCCCACGCAGGATTCGGCGCAGGTAATCTTCCTATGTGTCCGAAATTGATGGCTTCGAGCGCGTTCCCTCCCACCTTTGGCGATACGCGAAGGACCAGGCATTCCTGGGCGAGGCGGCACAGGAGACTAAGCGCTTCCTTGAAGAGTTAGCGCTTGACGGCAGTATCGACGTCCATCTCGTACAGGCGCGCGCCAAAACGCTAGCATCGTATACGGACAAGTCCTTAAAGAGGAAGAAGGACGGGACGGCTAGATATGCCGACCCCAGCACACAGATTCACGACTGCGTGGCCGCCCGCGTGATCGTCTATACCCTAAGGGCACGCAACGACCTTGCCGAGCTTATCGTGACCCGCTGCGATTGGCGGGAGCGACGGAACCCCGGAGACTTCAAGCACAACGGGTACGACAGCGAGCACATCGTCATCTCCGGTATCAGAGACTCGGAGGTCCGACGACGCTACAAGGCACTCACCGACTATCTCGGAAAATATCAAGCGCTGGAAATCCAACTCCGCAGCGTGGCGGGCCACGCCTGGGCTGAGTACGAGCACGACATTCGCTATAAGTCTGGCGCCTACCGCGAGTTGGCCGACGACGACCGGGGACTGGTCGACAAATACTTCATCGAGGCCGGCGGCATGCGTCGGTATATGGACGAGATCTTCGATAAAATCGAGGAGCTGATCCGGCCGCACGGCGCCGTACCGACCGATGAGTCTGTGATCGATCTAGACGAGCCGAGCCCAGAGACGCTCAATTCGAACCCACTGGACGCAGCAGCGCTTGGCGCATTGATCGCCAACCGTTTCCCAGGAGACGAGCCGGGAGATTCCCTGCTTCAGGCGCTAATCCTCGATCAGTTGAGCGCACTTGAGGTCACGACGATCGGCCAGCTGGAGGCAGCGCTTTCCGACATTGAGGAAGGCCATGTCGCGAAACTGATGGATTATCCCACTACTACAACCGGGCTCCGAAAGTTGGACGACGAGCTCCTTGCCATTTTCCGCGATCGCTACGTCGAGACCGCTGAGGGCGAAGACCGGCAGCAACTCCTCCGTTTGCGACTGCGCCGTGTGCGCGGCCGTTTTACTATTTACTCTCTGGAGGGCCTCGAGGAAACCCAACGGCCTGTGGCCGCCGCGCGAGCCGTGCGCGATTTGGCAAAGTTTGTGGCGGAGCGCGAGGGTCTGGCCGCAGCCACTGTCACGGGCGCTGTCGGAATGAGCCCCGATGATATCACCCCCGGATATTTTCCCAAGGAGGTGAGCACCTCGGCCGGTTCAGTGTACGTCGCGACGAATTTGACCCGGTCATATGCCGAGGACCTGATGCGCCAACTGCTATCAAGAGTTCCAGGCTCAGGGATTCGGATCCGGCGGGCGGGTGATCTTCTCTTCGAAACGCCATCGAAAGGCTAGCGACAGATCAGCCGCAAGAAGGCTTCAGTGAAGTCGTTCAGCAGCAGATGACCGAGCAGATGCTCGGACGTGGACTGGCCATCGCGGGACGAACCTGTAATGCCGAAAGATCCGATTGGCCACTTCGCTCGCAGCGTCCAGTTGCTCACTCGCCGCCCGTGCCGCCCAGCCTTATCGGCCTGGCATCAGGCCGCAGGCTTGCCCCGGCCATAGGCCGCGCGCGAAGCATCCATAGCCGCATACGTTTCTTCGATTGGCCGGTTCAGCGCCTCAATGCCTTTACTAGAGAGTGCCCAGAGCCTCCGCGTCACGTCGTGCTCTAGCCAGCCGAGCCTTTTGCCCACCTTTGTTGGGTCCCAGCCGCAGTCGTGCCGCCAAACTGATATCCCTTCACTCTGGCGGCGGATCCTCGCCTCTTCCTCGGTCAATTGAACGCGGTCTTCTACTCCGAGATATAGTGCATTACGCGTTATTGGCCGACGACTGTCACATAGCACAAGCAGCGCCTGGCGGAAAAGGTAGTTCCTGCGGTCACCGGACATAGTTCAGATCTCCGATCAATGTATCACCTATGGCATGGCCGGCTCGTCGCGCCAGGCGTCGCCGACACCCCAATCGAGTGGGGGAACTTCACCCGCCGCCGTCCTGCGTTGACGACTGAGACAGTTCCGTGCGTGGGAAAGTCCAATGGAAGTCGCCTGCGGACCGGTCTTGGCGTAGATTGACGTCGGCTCTATTCGAACTCATCGAACCAGTGGTCAAAGTACCACGGATCTCCAACGGGAACTCTAACGGCGTCGTCATAGAGGGCGGCGTACGCTCGGTTGGTGTCTTTACCCGTCAGTTTGAGCAACCAGGCGCCCACATCGACGAGATTGGCGGGATTGTCTCCCTCACCAAAGACGAATGCGCTGTAACCGTCTTCAACAATCAGATAGAGCATGATCGCGTCTAGCGGACACCTGGCGATGCGAACGGATTCCTCCTTTGGTGCAGCCAGCCGATTCCGAACTGCTGTCGCGACCGCCAGCACCTGATAGCAGAATTCGTAGTCGTACCGCGTCAGCCAGCGCTTTGGTAGGTACCGATCGAGCCAGGCACTACCACCGAGTTCGCCTAGATGGGATCCCCGCGGACGCGAACTTAGCGCAGCTATGTCCTGCTTGAGTTGCTCCTCGATCAAGAGTTGGTAGCCGAGAGCAAAGATCCGCGCTTGGGGATCACCATGGACCGCTGCCATCTGGGGCGAGTACACATCCCATTCCAAGACCCGCTCCCAGTTTGTATCGGTGCCGGTACCCGCGCTGCTGACATCGTCAGCCAGCGCCGGCAGGCTTTGCCAACGCAGAGCGCGACACACGCCGCGGATCTTGTCTACGCGGATCGCTTTACCTAGCTCATACCGGCGCCACGACTCGCTCCCAACCCCCGCCGCCAGTGCCGCCTGCTCGATCGTCAGCCCTAGCTCCAAACGTCGACCGCGGATCGCAGCACCCAGTTCCTCACTACTCTCCCGCGACGATGGTGTCATCCAAAGCCTCACTATGCCTCACTGATGCCTCACAACTTGAAGTAGAACACAGGGGTCCCGAGCCTGCAACATGTTCGCGCTGGTCAACGCGTCGCCAGCTGGTCGGGCGCGTGGCACGCGACAGCGCCTAAGCAACTGCTGCGGGTGCTGTTAGCCCGGTGATAGATCACCGCGCGTACTTGCCTGCCGCATACAGGCGGCGGAAGAACCAACTCCGGCCCAGTGCCGCGGCACGGCGGGCGTCCTCGACCAGCCGCTGAATCTGGGCCTCGGTCATCCCGGCCCGGGCGTGGGACTCCTGGTAGGTGGCGATGATCCGGTCGGCGTCCGGATGCATCCCGTAGCCGAACAGCGCTTGCATGTGAGCCTCGGTCACCACCTGCCCCGCCATGCTACTGGCCAACCGCCTGGCGGCCGAGCATCGCGACCGGCCGTTCCACGCCGTTTACGGCACGCCTCGCAAACGGGTGCAGGACACAGTCGCTGCCATCGCCGTCGCGCTTCCAGTCAGCCCGATCATCCTCGACGATCTCCGCGGCCCCGACCACGGCCAAGCCGATGGCCAGCCCTGGAGCGAGATGAAGACCGCGTTCGGTGGCCCGCCCCAACACCGGCCCGACGAGCCGTACGCACCCGGTGCCGAGCCGTGGAACCAGTACCTCGCCCGAACACAAAGCATCCTCCGCCAACTGCTCGACAAGCACGTTTGCCACCGCATCCACGTCGTGGCGCACGCGAGACCACGGAAGCCGTTCACACGCTGTTACTGCACATACCCCCAGATGTGCGGGTCGCCATTGGATACGTCACCGACCACACCGGCATCAGCCGCTGGCAGCGCCACGTCAACCGCTTCGACCGCGAGACCTGGATGCTCACCGCACACAACGACACGCGGCATCTGGTGGAGCCGTGCCCGTAACCACGCCCGCCGCCAAACTCCTCGATCTCTGCCGCCAACTGGTCGATCCCACCGCTCAGCCGGTCGCGCTTCCCGGCCACGACGGCACCGCCGTCTTACGGGCATCGACCAGCGACGGCGAGGTCATCGTCAAGCTGCACCGCAGTCCCGAGCGCCACCGCAGGAGGTCCACGCCTACCGGAACTGGACAGCCGCGTTGGGCGCACACGCGCCCGAGTTGGTCGCTGTCAGCACCGACCAGCCGGCGATCGTCGTCACGGCGTATTCGGGACTCCAACTGAGCGAAGCCCGAATCGAACGCAGCCAGGAAGTCGGCGCGTACCGCCAAGCAGGTGAGCTCCTACGCCAGTTCCACGGCGCGGGGCCGCCATGGCACGAGCCGGACTTGACGGTCTGGCTCGCAGAACGAGGAGAGTACTGGTTAAGCCGGGGCCTTGACATCCTCACCGCCGCCGAGGTCGCGGACGTCCGCGCGCATCTCCAGGAGCTGACCGGGCTTGGTCCAATCCCCCCCGTGCCATGCCATCTCGACTTCATGCCGCGCAACCTGCTGGTCCGGCCCGACGGTGAAGTCGGCGTCATCGACTTCGAGCACTCGCGATACGACCTCGCGGCACGCGACCTTGTCCGCCTCGCGAGCCGCATCTGGGCCAGCCGTCCGGACCTCGAAGCCGCCTTCCTCGCTGGCTACGGCGCACTCGATGATCGTGATGGTCAAATCATCGCCCACTGCACACCGTTGGACTCGGTCACAGGATTCATCCGTGGCGCAGCTTCGTAGGCCAAAACCAATACGCAATCGCCACTATTCCGTCAACGTCGACAGATCATTAGTCCATTCTTCGGTGATTTCCTGAACGGGAGCAAGCCGATCGGAAAAGTGTTGATGGCGCCGCATCTTTGAGGTACGGCCGAAGCGGAACTCCCAACTTCCGGTAGCCGAGAATAGGCACGTGGCGACGACATCGAACGCCTCTACCGGATAGAAGCGTGAGGCCGGATCACCCTTCGATGCGCGGGTCTTCTGCACCTCAACCTTATATCGACCACTCGCGGTAGCGTTGGGGCTCGCGTTCTTACATTCGATCCGGATCTGTTCACCAGATTTCAGCATCACATCGAAGTCGTGCATCGCGTCGATATCCAGGCGATGCACGTGTTCCACCGCGGGATGGTTGTGAAGCTGCTGCTCTAGGTGGTGCTCAGCGACCCCGCCCCGTACCGCAACCGCGAGCCGGTTCCGACCACTGATGATGTCTAGGATCTGCTGGCTCGACAGATCGAACTGCTTTTCGAGGACGTGGCGCCATCCGGGCTCATTCGCGAGCGGCCGATCGGCCATCGCTCTCGCAGCCGCAAATCGCAGCGCCTGGTCAAGGCCGAGGGAGGTGGCGCGACGCTCCAGCCGAGCATAATCAATAAAGCGACTCGGAGTAAAAGCGACGACAGTCTCTAGACTTGTCGGCGAACGCGCCTCTTGCCGTCTCGTTCCGCCACGATTGATCTTTTCCCATACGTACCAACTCGTTTGGTGGCCACGATCGATCTCGGCCACCTTCGCGTAGAATGAGATCCCCATCGGAAGCGGATCCCACAAGGACGCATCAAGTCCGAGAAGCACACCACCGACAGTGTCGATACCGACGATCATCGTCACGTCAACGCCAGCGATGTCACGACTCACCGGATGCTCGCGTTTCCAGCTTTCTTCGGAGCCATAGCGAAGCTGGCCGCGCACCTCATCGTCTGGCCGGTTCGGGATCTGGTTGCGCGTCATCCGGAATGGATAGACGAGCATCCCGATCCGCTCGTCGGAGTCCAGCTGGACGCCGAGATAGACCGGTGCACGGCGCGGATCGCTGGCGTAGAGCACTCGCCCGCCGGACGCCTCGACCGCATCGATGAGGAACTGGTGCAAGTCGGCTCTCGTACCGCTCACCGTGTAGACCTCACCGAAGGCGCGCCCGGCGATCTCCCTGTCGTCCACAGGCCTCCAATCGATGATGACCTTCACAAGCTGCGGTACTAGCGTGGCAGGTCGGCGACCTGGGGCGCTCGGGTTGGACGATACTGGTCGGGCATCCGTCTCCTAGAGGCGGTAGCTTGGCTACTGACATACGAGGTGATGTGTGAGCGAACATCTTCCGGTGGTGAGCCTGTTCTCAGGGGCAGGAGGGCTCGACTTGGCAGTCGAGCGAGCCGACGCAGAGCCCCTTGCGCCCGCTGATCTCGGGAGTGGTCTCCTCCGTGTCGTCTCCGCAACGGACCACAGCGAACAAGCTCTCGACACCCTGGTCGCGAATTTCTCGCATTCCAAGACGATTCCCGGCGACATCCGGGAGATCGACACCGAGCAGATTCTCGCCACCGGTGGATTGCGAAGCGGCGAGCCTGTTCTGGTTGTCGGAGGCCCGCCCTGTACGCCGTTTAGCAAGTCGGGCTTCTGGCTAGAGCAGAAGAGAGAGAGCCTCGACCCAAACGCCTCCCTCCTTGACGAGTACGTCCGGGTCGTACGGGAAAGCCGACCCGAAGCGTTCATTCTTGAGAACGTTCAGGGCCTTACGTACAAAACTCACGAAGCTCAGTTCCAGCGCCTCCTCAAAGGACTGGCCGAGCTAGGGTACAACCCGCAATGGAAGGTCCTACTGGCTGCTGACTTCGGGGTACCCCAGCTGCGCCGCCGAGTCTTCGTCGTCGGTCGGCGCGACGGCGGCAAGTTCGAGTTCCCGGAGCCCACTCACTCGGGTTGGAGCGAGCGCGACCGGAGGATCGATCCGACGAAGCTTCCCCATGTCACGGCGGCGGAGGCATTTGCCGAACTGCCTCACCTCGCAAGCGTCTCCGACGATGAGATCGTTGACGGCCAGTTCGGCGAGTTGGCGGCAGAAGTCCCTCCCGGCCAGAACTATCTCTGGCACACCGAGCGATACGGCGGCCGCAACGTGTTCAAGTGGCGTAGCCGCTACTGGACGTTTCTCCTCCGGCTCGATCCGGACAGGCCATCAACCACACTTCAGGCTCAACCGGGCCCATGGGTGGGGCCGTTCCATTGGGAGAATGTCACCACTGATGACGGGGCGAAGCGTGCGCGGAGGCTGCGCGCGAACGAGATTCTCCGCCTGATGTCGTTTCCTGACGAGTTCAAAATTGCCGGGACGCGCGCGGACATTCAGCGTCAGCTGGGTAACGCCGTGCCGGTCGAACTCGGTAAGGCGGTTGTCCGGGCACTCATGGAGCAGCTCGGCTACATCAGAGAGCCCGTACGCAAGGTCTCGTCGCTCTGATGATGGCAGCCGTAGGCTGAGCGAGTGTCGCTCCCTGCCCCGCCTGCGTCGTCGCCCGCCGTCCGGAAGGTCATGCAAGGCAACCGCAAGGTCGGCACGCGCCCTGAGGTAGCTCTGCGGTCGGAGTTGCACCGCCGCGGGCTGCGGTTCCGCAAGAACGCGCCGATCCGTACGCCGCTGCGACTCGTGCGGCCCGACGTCGTCTTCACTCGGCGGCGCCTGGCGGTGTTCGTGGACGGCTGCTTTTGGCACCGCTGCCCGCAGCACGGCACATCACCCCGAACGAACAGCCCGTACTGGTCGACCAAGCTCGACCGCAACGTAGCTCGCGACATCGCTACCGACGAAGTTCTCCGAGCGGCGGGCTGGTCGGTAGTCCACGTCTGGGAGCATGTGCCCGCCGTCCAGGCCGCCGACGTCGTCGCGGCTTACCTCGCCGACACCGACGACCGCGGACCTATGTCCCCATCAGGTCCGCGATCAGCAGACCCGGACGTCGGAGAAGCTCAAACGACGTCGTCTCCTTAACGCCGGGATACCGCGCCCGCACCGCAGTCACGCGCTCGTTGATCGAGTCAGCCTCCCGATCCTCGAACGGGTGCAGGATCGCCAACGAGGATCCGCGACGACCGTTGATTACTGGAACCTGCGTCTCGGCGTCCTCCTCGACCATGAATCCCGAGAAGTCCTTGGCGAACGCCTCCGCAGCGTTCCAGTCCCGCGTCCGCTGACGGGCAACATCCATCGGTCGACCACGCATGAGGTCGAGCAGGTCCGCTGCCATCCGCCAGTCGAGCAACGGGTGCCATGGGCTGTTCCCGTAGTCGCGCAGGCAGCGGTGGCAACTGGAGTCACAGGGAGCACCGCCATGCGACTCCAGCTTTCCTACGAATACGTCTGCCTCCTCAAGGAGGTCGTCGAACAGGTCAGCGAGACGCCGGGCATAGCCGGCGCCGTTCTCCAGGCTGTCAGCGACGAAAACCTCGCCGACCAACTCGCCGTCCCGGACTCGCGGGTAGACGCCGATCTCGATTTCGTCCGAGCCGATATCCAGCCACTTCACTGCGGTGTCCCGAAGCAGGTAGCCGAGGGATGCCCATGCGCCCCGCCCGGCCGGGGTGGTCGGACGAATACGCAGCCCGTCCGGCATCCGGTTGACGCCGAATACCAAGACGTCTGTCCTCCTGCGCGCCGCGATCGCCACATTTTCCTTCTTGACGTCATCAAGACGAACATTGCTCAGCTTGGCCAGCCTCTTCCTCGCGTCGTCCGCGAGCAGGCCGACCTCGACCACGCCGGCCTCGTTCCACTGGCCTCCGGCTTTGCCCGTGAACGCAGCGGTGGCGAACGAATACAGCCGTCCGCCGTTGTCGTTGACGGCCAAGATTTCGCCGTTCACAGCCCGTACCAGCGCGTTGTTGTCACGAGGCGTGTACTCGCTGCTCGGCAGGGCGGCGCGGGGCTGGGCGGCCCTTGCGGTCGGCTCGCTGAGCTGCTCATAGTCGCGGGGCCGGAATGACGAGCGGAAACCGGTCGGCTCAATCAAGTCGATGACGGCGAAGCCTTCCTCGCTACCGCAATACGGACAGCTGCTGACCTTCTCATCATTTGTGACACCCAGGCAATCACGGCACAGACCGGCTCGCGAGGAAAGCCCGAGCGCGGCCTCCGCGCCCTGGTCAATCCACTTTCCGCCACCGAACTGCCGGAAGTCAACCAGGCCGACGGCTGTGTGCACTGCCTTGTCTTTCACAACCTCGCTGCCGGGTGCGAACTCGGAGATCGCCAGGCTGGCGTCACGGTCGAGGGTCCTCGCCTCGTCGCTGCCGAACGACTTCTTACTGCGCCGGGGATCCTCCGTGTAGAGGAGTCGGACCTGGGTCGGGAAACCGAACATCGGCAGCAAACCGGCCTGCGCCAGCGCCTCGGAGAGGTCCAGCACCCGCGCGGAGGCCGCAACTTCATCGATCTGGGTTACCAAAGACGTGCAGGCCCAGTCCGTGAGGTCGGCAGAAGTCAAACCCGGCACCTCGGCCGCGGTCAGCAGGACAGCCGCTACCGTCGCCCACTCGTCGCGGCCAGCGGCCAGCAGCCTGCCGACGAAGAGCCGCAGCTCCTCGGACGACTGCCACATCTCCACGGTGCCGAACTGACCGTGCACGCTTCGTCCGCCACCGAAGTCAACGACAGTCTGTTCGGCCTCGCGGAAGACGCGGGTCAGCACCTCAGCGGTGAACGCTCGCTGGACGATCGGCTCCGATCGCATGTCGAGGAACGGCTGCGGCGGTTGGTCGCCGGTAATCGCCGCCGGGTGGGCAAAGTAGTGCTCGTCGTGGCTTCGCGCACCACGGCACACGGTGAACGCAACCGATAGGTGGTCTCCACGACGCCCTGCCCGGCCGACGCGCTGCTGGTAGTTGAAGCGCTGCGGCGGCATGTTGGCCATGACAACGCCGCGCAGCGCACCGATATCGACTCCGGCCTCCATCGTGGTCGTGACCGAGAGCACGTCGATGCCGTCGACCCGTTCGATCTCGTTCTCGTCGAGGAAAACGTCCTGGAAGCGCGCCTGGCGGCCCTGGCCTTCCAGCGGATCGGTCTGACCCGTCAGCTCCTCACAGTGCAGCCGGCTGATGCCACCGGGCTGCTGTGTCAGCCAGTGGTAGTAGTCCTGGTCAACGACCAGTGAATCGGCCGCGCCGATCGCGGGCTGGTGGCAGGCCGTACAGATGCCCGCGCTCGGGTGGAGATGCTTGGAGCGACAGTTTCCGCAACGCCAGACGATGCTCGTCGCCGGGCGGGTCAGCAGCACCTGGTCCGGTGCGATCCGAAACGCGGAGCTCTCGTTCACCCCCAGCCGCCGGCCGAGCTCCTCCAGCAGCCCTCCACCGTCCGGCGCGCCGTGCTTCTTCGCGACCGCTTCCGCGTAGTCTTTGGCGTCCTTCGGCCAGTCGGTGTTCTTCTCGCTGGTCCAAATCGTGCGGCGACGCCGACCGAGCAACCGGATCACTGACGAGGCGAACTGCTGCGCGGTCTCGTCCTTCAGCGGCCCGACCGCCGTGATCGGCGCCACTGGAATGGCGTGGGCGATGCCGAGGGCCTCGATGTCCCGATCGCCGCCAGCGAACACCGTGCGAACGATCTGCGTGCCCAGCTCCGCACGAAGGTTCTTAAGGAAGCTCCGTCCCTCGGAGTCAAGCGCGGACTCCCGGTCGGCGACCTGGTCGGTCTTCCAGCTGTACAGCTGCGTCCAGTGGAACTCGTCACTCGACTGCATGCTCCAGGCCGGACCCGCCGGATTGACACCGCGCTGCACGAGCCGGGGTTCGACCTGAGCGCGGAAATGCTCGAGGCTCGGCGTGCCGTTAAGGGTGATGCGAACTGCAGCAAGCGCCTCCTGGTCGTCCTCATCCAGCGGATCGCCCGCCCGGACCAGAGCTGCAGCACTCTCAGCGGCCCGGCTCAGCGACTTGAGCCGCTTGCGGAACTCGGCCATCTCGTCGCTTTTCTCGCCGGCGAGATACCGCTCCAGCAGCGCCCCATCACCCGACGATTCCTCGAGCGTCTCCACGACCAGCGCGCGGACCAGGTCGAGGTAGTGCGCCAGCTCGAGGTTCGCCGACACCCGCGCCGCGCCCTGCCGACTGTCGGAGAAGACGACCAGCCGGGATTCGAGGCCGCGTCGCAGCGCACCGGTCAGCACCTGGTTCGCGCGGTCGAAACCGACACCCTGCGTGCGGATCGGTGACCGGGAGCGCCGAGCGCTCTCGACGACCCCCGCGTCCCGCGACTGGACCTCCCAGTCGTCGCCGCACGACGGGCACCGGGTGGGCATCGGCGGCATCCGGTCCTCGGCGCCATCGGCCTTGACCCGGTATAGGTACCCGGTCTGGCCGCTCCTCGGGTTCGGCGCGATATGCCCGGTGCCCGGGTTGAATGCGGCCTTGACGAACGACATCTGGTACTGGGGGTCCTTGGCGTCGTCAGGCAGCTTGGTGCCCTTGCGCTTCCATCCCTCGGTGACGACCAGTGAACGACCAGTCGGCCAGTACACGCGGTAGCCACCGGCGTTGCGTCCGCTGGTTACCCGATCGGGCAGGTCGTCGAGGGAAGCCATTGCGGAAACCAGGAACTCGCGGTCCGCGGCGCGGGCGAGATAACCGCCGAGGAAGCTCTCGCCGCAGGACTGGCAGTACAGCAACTCGAGCACCCTAGCGCCGCACTCGCACGACAGCCGCGGCGTCGAATAGAGCTTTCCCAGCCGCCGCTCACCGTCACGGTACTCGTCGGGAACAACGCGGCACGTGGGATCGCTGCATGCCCAGAGGCCCTGGAGCGTGCGGAGGAACAAGTGGCCCCGCAGCCGGGCGCTGGGTTCCTGCTTGCAAGCCCGCTGCTGCTCGAGCAGCCCGGTCAGCCGGTCAAACGCCGTCCGCGCGCGATCGGGCTCGAGGTTCGGGAACGCCTTAGCCGCCACCTCGCCGACCGGCCCCGGCCGCAACGTCCCGTCGTCCGCGGTGAGGGCGTTGGTCAGCGTCCGCTGGATCGTGCCGTCGGGTGGCAGCACCGACAGGTCGACGGCTTCGGCCAGCAGGCCGTCTGCCAGCTCGCCCAAGTCGTCGGCGCCCGCAGGAACCGTGTGCTCACTCCGGATGAACCGGAACGTCGACGGGTCGGTGCGAGCGAAGAACTGACGGAGGAACGTCCGGCCTTCGAGGTCGTCCTGAATGCTGGCCGAGGTGCCGATGATGCGCAGCTGATCCGGCCGGCGGTCCAGCCCGAGCGCCGCGCACAGCCGCCGAAGCAGGTACGCCACCTCGGTGCCCGCCGTACCGCGGTACATGTGCAGCTCGTCGACCACCAGGCTGAAGACATGCTCTGGAGAGGCCGCGATCCACTGCCGAGTCGATTCGATCATCGACGCCTCGTCCGACCGACCGAGCGCGATCGACAGCATGCTGTAGTTCGTGATCAGGATGTCGGGCACCTTGTGCTGCATGTCCCAGCGGGACCGCATCTCCGCACCGTCCAGCGACGGCAAGAAGTACCGAGCCTCTTCCTTGATCCTTCCGTCAGCGATGCCCTGCCGCAGGCCGCGGTGTCGACGGGCCGCGTCGGCCAACAGCAGCCGGAGCTTCTCCACTCGGTCGGGCTTCGCGCTGAGCACCGTGCCGGGAACCTGCGTCCGCCCCGTATAGCGCCCGAAGTAGAACCGGTGGCCGGGACGATGAGTGTCGAACCACGCGCGGGCTCCTGCGGAGTCCAGCGCTGTCCGCAGACGCACCATCTGGTCTTCGACCAGGGCGTTCATCGGATACAACAGAAGCGCGCGCATGGCCGCCCGACGACCGGACTCGTGCCGCCGCTGCGGCTGATAGACGCCGCCGCGCCGTTCCCACCAGGCGGTGGGTTGCGGCGTCGGCTGCGGCGCCCAGCCTGCCGACTCTTTCACCAGCCGCGCCACTACCGGCAGCAGGAACGATTCGGTCTTGCCCGAGCCGGTGCCGGTCCCGACAACGACGTCGTGCCCGTCCAGCGAGTCGCGGAGCGATTGCTCCTGATGGGCATAAGGCTTATCGATCGGCAGCAGCCCAGCCTGCACCAGAGCAGCGGCCTCGGGAATCCCGAGATCAGCGAAGATCGCCGCAGTCGTGTTGGCCGAGTACGCGTAGCCGGGCATCAGTTCCACATAGGGCTCGGCGAAGACGGTCCCCCGCTGCGAGAGCAACGCCCGCCGCTCTCCCGCGACGTGCTTGTCCCGCAGCTCGTAGGCGGTCTCGTAATACCTTTGGAACGCCTCTTCGAGGTAGCCCTGAACACTGTCGATGGTGAGGGGCGTCTTCTCGTCCTGGTCCGTCACCGTTCCACCCTCATCCCGCCGTCGCTACCGAGTTCCTGGCCTAACAATCGCGCTATGCGGTCAGCCGTCGAATAGTCCACGTTCTCGTAGACGATTACCTCGGTGGCCACTCCCCCATCGCGTCGCCGCATGCGGGCGCGCGCCGCGGGCAGCCCGCTTCGTAAGGTCAGCGCCCGCCCAACCATGGCTGGCAGCGGTACGTCGACCGGCGTGAACAGCTGCCGCGCCGACGCATGATGCGCGAGCAGCGCACGCTGACCGATGTCGGCTCTCGCCATCCACTCCCCGGTCAGCGAGTCGACCTGGACAAGCGCGCCGTCCGTGGCGCACCGCCACGCGAACGTCCGCGGTGCGTGTGGTGGGCGGTAGAGGTACAGGCCCCGCACCCGATCGTCCTCACGCTGCGCCCAGACCCAACTGCCGTGCCGCAGCACACGACGGCGGTAGTCGAACGCTGGAGACGCGGACAGGTGCAGGTTGTGCTCCCGGGTCTGCTCGAGAGTCGGGAGCATGGACAGCAGCTGATCCGCCACACAGCCCTGCATCGTCACCCCGACTCGGCCGAGCGCGCTCCGGATCGCGCCTCGTTCCGCCGGGTCGATCTCGACATAGACGATGGTCGGGCCGCTTGGGCGGCCACCGGCCACCACCGGAGTGACCGAGTGCACGAGCATCCCGGCAGCGGCATCGCCGAGCACCGGGTCGTCTGCGTCGCTCAGCCGGTCGAGCAGCTGCTCAGTACGTCCGCCGGTCAGCACGTAGAGCCCTGCGGCGCGTGGGAGCGCAACCAGGCCGGCCGCAGCAACGGCTACCTGTCCACGACCGAAGTCGCGCTCGACATGGCCGAGATCGGCGAGTGTGCGCAGCACCGCCCGCCACCGATCCGCAAGATCGGCATAGCCATAGCGGCCGCACAGCCAGGCCCACGTGCGCGCAAACAGCGCCTCGGACACAAAGCCGTTTTCCCGCTCACCGAGCCAGTTCAGGACGTCGTCGAACGGGTTCACCTCGATCCGGCCCGGGATCACATCAGGACGAACCACCACCTCGGTCTTCGATTCCTGGCCGGCCCGGCCAGGAATCGGCTGCACGCGGATCGACTTACCAAGGGCATCACGGACACGCGGGTCCAGCCCCGGTTGGCGCAGGAGCGCGTGTACGACGTCACCGGCCAGATCTGGGCGCGGCCGGGACGGCAGGTTCCCGCCCGGCATCACGGCCCCGGGCGGCAGCGAAACGATCTTCATCGCTCGGCCTCCCGGGCTCCGAACCAGGAAAGCAACCGGGTCGTCAACGGTCTGCCGGATCGCGTCCGGCACGTCGACGACGTTTGGCGCGATACCCATCTCGCGCAGCCAGGCGGGGGTTGTTGGCCACACCTGCCGCAGCTCTCCGTTGCCGGTCAACACGAGGCATTCCGCGGCGGTGCCCTGGCGGACAACCGCCAACGGCTCGGCCATAGCCACACCGCGGAGCACCGCGCCGGACAGTGCCACTGCGGCACCCGAATCACGCGTCGCGGAGGAGAAGAGATAGTTGTTCAAAGCGGAGCAGACCCGGATCTCCACACGAGCCTGCGGCGCAGCGTCCTGAATGCGGTCGGCAATCCTGAAAGTGACCGACTGACCAGCGTCCGTGGTCACCTGGTGGGCACCGGGGTCGAGGAACAGGTCCGCCAACCGGACGCGGTCTTCGCCCGGCGGCACCTCATGCGGCCGCCCGTCGAGGACGATCGACGCCACGCCCGGCGGGATGATGAGATCCGGCTCTCCGCCCGACACATAGGCGTTTCCCCCGACTGAGAGTCCGCCCTCGAACGTCATCGCCGGACCGGCAGCGAAGCGCACCGCAGTCAACCCGAGCGCACGCAGGCGGTTCGTCTGAGCGCGGGTCAGGTGCACGTCCCTCCACCACAGCCAGCCGTCCACCTTGCTCGGCGCCGAGGGCTCGGACAGGCCTGCCGCCCGGAGCGCGGCCGCCTGGCTCTCCGGCGCCAGGATCCGCACGACCGTCTCATCGCCGATCGATCGGCACTGCAGCCAGCCGTCGACGTCGGGGCTGCGGCGAAGCACGTACGGGTAATCGCCACCGAGCTGCACGGTGATATCGGCGGTCAGGTGATGCTCCACGCCGGCACGGAGCAGCTGCGGCTCGGACGCGCCCGGCATGATCAGCCGCACCGAGTCCGAGCCATCGACGACCTGTCGATCGCCCTCGCCGAGGTCGAATTCCATCCCAACCCACTCTGGCAAGATCTCGACAGCGCCGCTGAACTCGTCGGTCCAGTCGTCCCAGTGCAGCAGACCGAGCGGCGCCGCGCGCCTGAATCCGGGCCGCGGGCCATCCCGATGCCAGCGCGTGGTCTCGTTCGCCAGCACGCGCTCGAGAATCGCCACCGTCCCTTCGTCCCGGAACAGCCGATCGCGAAGTTCGACGCCAACCGCGCCTCGGTAGAACAACCATCCGAACAACTCACCCACAGAGGGATTCGTGCACCGACCGGCGTCCCGAGCAGCAAGGAATTGCTCTAGCATCAACCTGTCCGAAAAGCGAATCACGCCCTGACTCCGGGCCCACCCCTGATAGGGGAAATGCTCATCGGGTTTAGCAGTCGGACGGCCATAGCGAGCGCCTGGCCCCTCCAGCCACGCGTTCCAGGATTGCCAGAGAAACGGCACGTCTTCGTCGTAGCCGAGCGGGATCACGGCTTCCGGTGCAAGACCCAGGAGTTCGTTGAGCCGTGGATAGACACCGTTGCCACGCCCTGCTGGCTCATCGGTGACGGCCAGCACCGTCATCGCCAAATGTGACACGAACCGTGGCCGACCAGCGAACCCTCGCCGCTTCCACTCCCTGGCATCGCGTGCGGCCGCTCCGAACGGCGCCTCTCTCACCCGGTCGCGGAAGGCGACAGAGAATGCGACGACGGCATCACCCGCAGGTAATCCCGAAATCTCGGACAGGAGATCTTGATCGACAAAGAGGTAGAGCGGACGACCAGCTGAGTTCTCGTCCAAACGATCGAGAAATGCCTCGTTCCAGCCATCCAGATTCATGTCCACCCCCGCGCTCGCGCCACGCCACACGACCCCGCCCACTGCCACCCCCTTCAGGCCGAGAGCGTAACGGCGGCGTACGACATTTCTTGCGTCCCCGGCCCCGGGTAGGTTCGGCCCGCACCGACCGAAGTTAAGTGGAGATCCCTATCAACGGGTTGCCGGAACAGCCAGCTGGCTCCAGAGTGCGCGTTGGGCGCTTTCATCTGCTCGGCGCTGGTCGAGCCAGGCGTATGCACTGAAGCTGCTCATCGACCACGCACCGCTGCCTCTCGGAGGCAATCAAGCACCGCGCAAAGGATCCATTTGGGGTGGGCAACGGGCGGAGGCAGTCAAGATGGTCCCCTTCCGGACCAGGACGACAGGGCTGCAAGCCGTGGCCCGCTGGTGGGTGCTTGGCGAGGACTGCCGGTCAACGGCGCACTTGGAGACGCGACCGGTTGTAGGGGGAGAGGTACGCCTCATCGGCGTACCTCCCCCCAATCAGGCGAGACTCGCGCCGAAGCGTCGGTGGATCGACATCGGCGCGGCCGGTCTGGGCCTGACCCGCTTCGGCGG
>NZ_BAAAYN010000067.1 GCF_039536245.1 Cryptosporangium minutisporangium
CACCCAACGGCTGCCGGGCACGTACCCGAAGCCGGAGGGGCCGCTACCCGGCGCGGCGGCATCGCCAGGCCCGCGACCGGTACGGACACCGCTCGCGCCATCACCACTCGCTGGACCGCTGGCCCGGCCGCCGCTCGGGCCATCACCACTCGCAGGACCGCCGGCCCGACCGCTGCTCGAGCCGCCACCTCTCGCAGGACCGTTGGGCCGAGCGGCGCTACCGTCGGCGCCGGTCGCGGATGTACTGATCTCCGCGCTGATCAGGCCGATGCCTGTCCGACCGCCGCTGGGCACCAGAACACCGCTCGTGCCGGTTTCCGGTCGGTCTGCATTGGTGGCGGCCGCGCCCAGCGCGGCGACCGCTGGCTCCGGTTGCGGGTCGAGGCGCCAGTCCGCGAGGGTCTCCCAGTCCCAGACCTCAGCGGAGTCCCATCCCACGTCGGCGTCACAGCCGATGTCGGCGTCGCAGCCGGGGTCGGCGCCTGAGGCGGCGCCCCAGTCTGCATCCGCGCTCCAGTTCGGGTCCGCGTCCCAGCCGTCGCCTGACGCGCGGTGGTCGTTCCAGCCGCCGTTCCGGTCGTCGCCTTCGCCGTCGGGCGCCGGATCCTCAGCGAGAACGCATCGGCCGGTAGCCGTGGTGCGCAGATCGTTGGCGTGAACCAGAACGGCTAGATGCGGCTGCTCGCCGCCGTTGGCCGGCAGCTCGCGGCTGTCCAGGATCCGCCGCACGAGTTCGGCGAGGGCGTCGTGGCGGCGCTCGGCCGCCGACCGCTCGTCATCGGGGTCGGGCTTGGGGAGCGTGGTGAGGATGGTCTGCAGCATCGCCCCGAACTCGGGCGAGAGGCAGCCCTTGAGATCCCAGATGCCACCGTAGGTCTGCGCCAAGAACAGCGCCCGCTCCGGGTCCGGCGGATCGTCGCGCTCCGGCACCAGGTAGGCCGCGATGCGCTTCGCGACGTGCCGCAGCTCTGACGAATTGAGCCGCTGGGTGTGCGGGAACAACAGTTCCTCGGCCTGCGGAACGAGTTCGGGCGCCGCTCTGCCGACCTTCCTGGCCAGCCATGCCGCCACAGCCGCGTGCCCGAGCGTGATCTCTCCCGCGCCCAACGCACCGGCGAACCGTGGCAGCTCCGGCATCGCCGCCGCGGTATCGACGAGAGTGCCCGCCTCGCCGGGCGCGAGCCGGAGCCTGCCCTGGATCCAGGACTTGGTCGACGCCGATCCGTCGTGGGAGACCGCGCCCCGCCGGTGCACGGCACCTGCGGTGGCCACCGCTGCCGCGTCCACGAGACAGCGCATTTCTTGCAGGTGGCGCATTCGATCGAGCAGCGCGGCATCCGAGAGCCCGCCGAGGTCTTCCCCGGCGAGCTCCCGCGTCACAGTGACACACTCGGAGATCGAACACATGTGCTAATTCTAGGGGCTGCCTAAGACAGAAGAGCGTTATCCACAGAGCTGCTTGAGCAGGCCGGTAGCGGTTTCGCAGTGCGCTGGGGACGCGTTCTCCGTGGGGATTGCAGGGAGGATCGAGGCCGGCGGCCATCGCAGGGTCCGGCAGGACCATCAGCGCGAATTCGCCGGGTCGATCACGGCCGTGAACTCGACGATGCGGCCGTCGGCGAGCGTGAACGCGAGGACCGCGAGAGCGACGTGCCGTCTCCGTCTCCGTCTCAGGAGATCACGTCGGGGCGACCGTTGGAGATCACCGTACGCCCTCGTGCTGCGCTGCCAGGCACTCGCGCGCGGGTGCCAGAGCGAGGCGACGGAATCCCAGCACCACGAACTCGCTCCGAGCAGAACGTCGTCGAGCCGTACGGCCAATTCAGGCACCTGGTCGCCGAACGAGACATCTGAACAGGTCCGGCGCGTCCGCAGGACATCGAGGCTGATGCGGCCGACCACGGGGCCCGCCAGCCGTCGAGGTTGGTTGGTGTTGGTGTCTTAGGCCGGAGAGACGCAGCCATGCCTCACCGGTCGAACCAGCGGGCCGGGGTACCTCCCAGCTCGGCGCGGAACGCCGCACTGAACGCGCTCGGCGTTGCGTACCCCACCCGCGCCGCCACGCTCGTGGCCGACTCGCCGGCGGCGAGCAGGCGGAGCGCCTCGAGCATGCGGTACCGGCGGCGCCACTGCCCGACGGACATGCCGGTCTCGGCGCGGAACACCCGCTCCAGGGCACGCCTGCTCGCGTTCGCGCGGCGCGCGAGCACGTCGACCGAGACGTCCAGGGCGGGGTCGGTTCGCAGCAAGGCTGCCACCGCGGCGGCCCGCGGGTCCCGCGGCACCGGGAGTCGCAGTGCCGTCTCGGGCAGGGTGGCCAGCTGATCGGCCAGCACGCCGACCAGTCGCGCACTGACCGGATCGGCCATCCGCAGTGGCGCCGAGCGCACCGCCTCCAGGATCAGCTCCCGAACCAGCGGCGACACGTCGACCACGCGACAGATCGGAGGGAGCAGCGCCAGCTCGCGCTGTAGGTACAGGGTGCGTAGCGTCGTCCGGCCGGAGAGCAGCAGCCGATGCGTCACGCCGGCCGGCACCCACGCCGCACGGTGCGGCGGAACCACCCAGGCTCCCACCGGCGTGTCGACGGTGAGGACGCCCTGGACCGCGTACACGAGCTGGTGCCACGCCGGGTCCTGCGGCAGCCGGACCGGCCCACCGGGATGGGACACCGCGTAACACCGAACGTCCGGCTCCGGGCCCTCCAGCTCCGGGCCCTCCCGCTCCGGGCCCTCCCGCTCCGGGCCCTCCAGCTCCGGCGGCTCCGGAGGCTCCGGAGGCTCCGCGCCCACGTGCCGCATACGCGACAGGCTACGCCGCACTATCGGCGGTGCGCAGCCGACGATCCCTCGTAGCGTTCGAGGCATGCCCACGCTCTCGCACCTCGCGATCAACGCCGACGACACCGCCGCCAGCCGCGCTTTCTACCGTGCGACGTTCGGGTGGCGCTTCACCGCCTGGGGGCCGCCCGGGTTCTACCGGATCCCCGCCGACGACCCGACCGGTCCCGGAGTCACCACCGCACTCCAACAGCGGCGCGACCTCCTCGACGGACCCACCACCGGGTTCGAGTGCACGATCGCGGTCGACGACCTCGCCGCCGTCGCGGACGCCGCCCGAGCGGCCGGCGGACGGACGCTGAGCGAGCCGACGACGATCGCGGGCGTCGGCCACCTCCTCTGGCTCGCCGACCCGTCCGGCAACGTCGTGGGCGCCATGAACTACGACGACGCCGCAGGCTGACGCGACGCACCCTCCGGCACGACGGCCTCCGGCCGGCCGCCAGCGGAGCGCCTGGAGTTTCGCACCAGCCACGGCAGGACGAGTACCGCGGCGACCGCGGTGAGCCCTTGGACGTCCACCACGAAATGCCAGAACACCGGGTGCGCGGTCTCGCCTCGCAGTCCGGCCGCGCCGATCGACGGCAGGCTGACCGTGAGCAGCACCGCCCAGCCGGCCGCGAGCACGTACCGCCCCGCGGCGACCACCGCCGACAGCGGCAGCACGAGCCAGACCAGGTGGTGGACCCAGGAGATCGGCGACACCGCGACCGACAGCGCCGCCAGCACGCCGATCGCGCCGAGCCGGTTCCCGTCCCGCTCCAGCCGCCACGCGCCGAACGTCCCCACCGCGACGAGCACCAGCGCGGACCCGAGCCAGAGCAGGGACACCGCGGAGTCGGGCAAGCCGGTCCGGAGCAACATCCCCCGGACCGACTGGTTGCCGACGACGTCGTTCGCGCCGAACCGGTCCGAGTCCCACAACGCGCGCCACAGGTACTCGGCGGCGCTGGGCCAGAGCAGCAGGAGGCCCGCGACCGTCGCACCGACCGCCGTGACCACCACCGTGAGGAACGTCCGCCGGCTCCGGGTGACGAGCAACCAGGGGACGAACACGGCCGGCGTGAGCTTCACCGCGATCGCGATACCCAGCCCGAGGCCGTGGCGTCGGTGGCGGTGCAGCAGGTCGGCGGCGACCAGCAGCACCAGGAAGAGCCCGACCTGGCCGAACCGCAGGTGGCTGCGGACCGGTGCCGACACCAGCAGCAGTGCCAGCGTGAGCGGCAGGCCGATCCGGGCGACCACCGGCCGCATCCCGAGCCGCGCGACCCCCACCAACGCAGCCAGCGAAGCCACCACCCAGAGCACCTGCAGCAGGCCCAGCGGTACCCGGGAGAGCGGTTCGCTCAGCACCGCGGCGAACGGCGGATAGGTGAACGGCATGTCGAACACGGTGCGGAATTCGTAGACGTCCGAGCCGGTGCCGGCCGTGCTCCCCGCGCCGTAGTAGACGAGCAGGTCCTTCATCCGGTCCCGGCCGGGCACCAGGAGGATCGGCACCAGCGGAACGAGCGCGGCGACGGCCGGCAGCACCCAGGCGCCCCGTGCGGTGGTGAGCCATCGACGGATTGCCGACCCCGCCGCGCTGCCCGCCGACGGCTCCTCCCGGGGCCGGTGGTCCGCCGACCTCCCGGCGGGCACCGCGGCGACCGCGGTCAGCACCACGGCACCCAGCGCCCACCCGACGACCACGTCGGTGAGCCAGTGCACTCCCAGGACGACGCGACTCAGCCCCACCGCTGCGCCCACCACCCCGACCAGCACGAACCGTCCCCGGCCGCGGAACTCGCGGGCGACCAGCCCCCAGCCCAGGACCGCCGCCAGCACGTGCCCGGAGGAGAACGACGTCTCGCCGCCCACCGGCCCCGGCCGCACCAGCGTCACGAACGTGACCGCTTCGACCGTCTGCGCGGCGGCCAGCACGACCAACGGCGCCACCGCACTCCGCCACGGGACACCGGACACCCTCCGCAGCAGCGCCAGCACCGCGAGCACCGGGTAGAGCACCGCGCCCGACCCGAGTTGGGTCACGATCCCGGCGATCTCCGAGCCCGGTGCCGCCAGCAACCGCCCGGCGGCTAGGTCGACGTCGAGCGGGTGGCCACCGGCCCACACCACCGGCACGACCACCGCGATCACCGCCAAGGCGCCGGCCAGGAACAGCGGGCCGGCGAGGAACGCGGCGGCGGGCGGCGTCCGCAGCGCGTCGGTATCAACTCGCATTCGTCGCAGCGTCGCACCCCAGCGCCACCAACGCGGTCGCCAACCCGACGGAGCGGTCGCATACTGGCCTCGGAGCCCCCATCTCCCCGCGGCAGAGTCGCCGCTGCCGCCGATCGCCGGATTCGGCACCGCATTCAACCGATGACGCCAGTCATCCGTAGTTCAGACGGAAATGGCAGGCTGTCCGTCGTCGTTATCGATTGCATCGATACAGACGACCGCCGAACGACGATTGCAGCACGAGAGGGACGGACGATGGAGATCGCCGCGCAGTACTCGGACGACCGGAGCGCGCCGCCGTCGACGCTGGTGATCTTCGGTGCGTCCGGGGATCTGACCAGGCGGAAGCTGATCCCGGCCGTCGCGAACCTGGCCAGGCACGGCCGGCTGCCGAAGGAGTTCGCGCTGGTCGGCGTCGCCCGCACGCCGATGAACGACGACGAGTTCCAGGCCTCGATCCTCGGCGGGAACGGCCTGGGTGACCTGCAGCAGCTCGCCGGCGGCGGCCTCCGGTACGTGTCCGGCGGCTACGACGACCCGGAGACGTACAAGAGCCTCGCGACGCTGCTCGACGAGCTCGACCACCAGCGCGGCACCCGCGGCAACCACCTGTTCTACCTGTCGACACCGCCGCAGGCGTTCTCGCCGATCATCAACGGGCTGGCCGGCGCCGGGCTGAACCGGCCGCGCGCCGAGGAAGGCTTCGCCCGGCTGGTGATCGAGAAGCCGTACGGCAGCGACCTGGCCAGCGCCCGCCAGCTCGACGCGACCGTGCACACCGCGTTCGAGGAGCAGCAGGTCTTCCGGATCGACCACTACCTGGGCAAGGACACCGTCCAGAACGTGCTCGCGCTGCGCTTCGCGAACTCGATCTTCCAGCCGATCTGGGACCGGTCCTGGGTCGACAGCGTGCAGATCACGGTCGCCGAGACGCTCGGCGTGGGCACCCGCGGCAGCTTCTACGAGACCGCCGGTGCGATGCGCGACATCGTGCAGAACCACGTGCTGCAGGTGCTGGCGCTGGCGCTGATGGAGCCGCCGGCCTCGTTCGGCGCCGAGGCGCTGCGCAACGAGAAGGTGAAGCTGCTGCAGGCGATCCGGCTGCCCACCGATCGGGACGTCGCCGACGTCGCGGTCAGGGGCCAGTACACCCGCGGCGGTACCCGCGAGGAGCTGATGCCCGGGTACCGCGAGGAGCCGGGCGTCGACCCGCTGTCCCGCACCGAGACATACGCGGCGCTGCGGCTCGACGTCGACAACTGGCGGTGGGCCGGCGTCCCGTTCTACGTCCGGACCGGCAAGCGGCTCCCGGCGCGGGTCACCGAAGTGGCGCTGCAGTTCCAGCGGCCGCCGCACCTGCCGATCCCGGGGAACCAGCTCACCGAACTGGAGGCCGACGCGCTGATCCTGCGCATCCAGCCGAACGAAGGCATCTCGCTGCGGTTCGGCGCGAAGGTGCCCGGTCACTCGTTCCGGGTGCGGACGGCGAGCATGGAGTTCTCGTACGACCAGACGTTCCGGGAGGAGTCGCCGGAAGCGTACGAGCGGCTGATCCTGGACGCGCTGCTCGGTGACGCGACGCTGTTCATCCGCACCGACGAGGTCGAGCAGTGCTGGCGGATCGTCGACCCGATCATCGAGCACTGGGCGAACGACACCAGCCCGATCCCGACCTACGAGGCCGCGTCCTGGGGCCCGACCGACGCCGACCGCCTGATCGGTCGCCACGGCCGCACCTGGCGCACCCCGAACTGAGGTCGTTTGCGGGGAAGTCAACGTCACCCGCGTGCCGGGCGCGTTGACTGCTCGGCAAACCGTCGTCGGGCCCAGCGCTCAGCGCTCGATGCGGTGGAACTCGACGTCGGTCAGTGCGCCGGCGTGCACGGACGCCGTCAGGTAGGTGGCGTACGGCTGCCGGCGCCGGTCGGTCGGCGACCCGGGGTTGAGCAGCCGCAGACCGGTCGGGGCCGTGGTGTCCCAGGGGATGTGCGAGTGGCCGAACACCAGCACGTCGGTGTCCGGGAACCGCGCCACGCAGCGCCGTTCCCGGCCACCGGCGGCCCCGGTCTCGTGCACGACCGCGACCCGGAGCCCGTCCAACTCGGCTCGGGCGATCTCCGGCAACCGGGCGCGCAGCGCCGGCCCATCGTTGTTCCCGTAGACGCCGATCAGGCGGGCGCTGCGCGCCTCGAGCACGTCCAGCAGAGCGACGTCGACCCAATCGCCCGCATGAATCACGACGTCAGCCGACGCGACGTCCGCCCACAGCGGCGCCGGGAGGTCCCGGGCGCGTTTCGGCACGTGGGTATCGGCCATGATCACCAGGCGCATGCCAGAGGAGTAGCACGATGAGGACATTGGTAACCGGCGCCCGCGGCAAGGTCGGCGCCGCGGCGGTCGAGGCACTCGTCGCCGCCGGACACGACGTCACCGCGACCGACCTCGCGCCGCCGAGCTTCGACCGTCCGGCGCCGGACGCGCCGGTGACCGCGAAGGTCCCGTACGTCCAGGCCGATCTGACGTCTCCCGGGGACGTGTACGCGTTGATCGGCGGCATCAGCGCCGGCGAGGGGACGAAGGCGGGCCGCTACGACGCAGTGGTCCACGCCGGGGCCATCCCGGCGCCCGGCCAGCATGCTCCGGCCACCGTGTTCCAGAACAACCTCGGCGGCCTGTTCAACGTCGTCGAGGCGTGCGTCCGCTGGGACGTGCCCCGGTTGGTGAACATCTCCAGCGAGACGGTCACCGGCTTCCACTTCGCCGAGCGTCCCTGGTACCCGGCATACCTCCCGCTCGACGAGGAGCACCCCGCCGCGCCGCAGGATCCGTACGGGCTGGCCAAGCACTTCGGCGAGCTGCTCTGCGACGCCGCTGTCCGGCGCTCGGACCTGAAGGTGCTCTCGCTCCGGCCGACCTGGGTGCAGAACGCCGCCAGCTACCCGCTGAACCTCGGGCCGATCGTCGCCGACCCGAACGTTCCGTCCCTCACCGGCTGGTCATACGTGGACGCCGCCGACCTCGGGGACGCGATCGTGCGGGCCGCGGAGTCCGACGTCCCCGGGCACGAGGTGGTCTACCTCGCGGCCGCGGACACCGTCGGCGGCCGCGACCTGCATGCGTCCTGGCGCGCGGCGTACCCGGATGCCCCCACCGACCTGCGTCCGGTCGCCCGTCCGGACGCCAGCGGCATCGACTGCACGAAGGCGAAGCGGCTGCTGGGCTGGGAGCCGCGCCGGAGCTGGCGCGACTACCTGGACGCCGACGGACGACCGCGGTGACTCAGGGCTTGCGAGCCACGGCGCCGTAACACCGAGGCGCGCTCGCCGGGCTCCTCCGAGCTGACCCGGTCGAGCGCGTCCGGACGCCACCGATGAGTCAGCGTCACGCCGGGCTCGACCAGCTCCAGACCGTCGAAGAACCGGGTGATCTCGTCCTTGCTGCGCGTCCGGAGCTTCATGCCCTGCGCCTTGTACATCGCCTCGGTCTTCTTCGTCTCCTCCGGCTGGAACTCACCGGTCAGGTGCGACATCGCGAGGTAGGAGCCGGACGGCAGTGCGTCCACGAGCCGGCTGACGACCCCGTACGCGTCGTCGGGTTCGTCGAGGAAGTGGCCGATCGCGAACAGCAGCAGGCCGATCGGGCGGACCGTCCACATCGACTCGCCCGGCAGCCCGGCCACCGCCGAGTAGGGTGCAGTCATCATGGGTGGGGAGATCGAGCTGAGCGCGTTGGTCGCCAACGTCCGGGCATTCCGCCCCACCACACTCCCGACCGCGGGGCTGCGGCACGCGGCGGTCGCGCTCGCGGTAGCCCGCAGCGGCCCGACGCTGGGTATCTGGCTCACCCGCCGGAACTCGGGTCTGCGCGCGCACCCCGGGCAGCTCGCCCTTCCGGGCGGCCGGCTCGACCCGGGTGAGGACGCGGTGGACGCCGCGCTCCGCGAGCTCGGCGAGGAGTTGGGCGTACCGGCGACCCGGTCGGCGTACGTCGGCGCGCTGGACGACTACACGACGCGGTCGGGTTACGTGATCACCCCGATCGTGTTCGCGATCGGCGACGCCCCGCCGCTGGCTCCCAACCCGGCGGAGGTCGCCGAGGTCTACACGATTCCGCTGGCCGACGTCGACGTCGAGCCGCGGTACCTCCGGATCCCCGAGTCCGACCAGCCAGTGATTCAGCTACCGCTGGTGGGAACGTACGTCCACGCGCCGACCGCCGCGGTCATCTACCAGTTCCGCGAGGTGGCGCTGCACGGGCGCGCGACCCCGGTGGCCCATCTCGAACAGCCGGTCTGGGCCTGGAGCTGAGCCGGTCCTTGCGCGCAGACGCCGTTCGTCGGTGAAGTGGACACACACCGACTTCGGAGGACGGATGAAATACGTACTGCTCATCTGCGGCGACGAGACCGCCGCGGAGCACGCGAACGACGGCTGCGGCGGCTGGGACAGCGAGATGACCGAGCGGGGTGTCCTCTACGGGGGCGCCGGCCTGCGGCCGCCGACGGACGCGACGACGATCCGCGTGCGGGACGGCGAGACGCTGCTGACCGACGGGCCGTTCGCGGAGACCCGGGAGCAGATCGGTGGAATCTGCCTGATCGAGTGCGCCGACCTGGACGAGGCGATCGAGATCGCCGGCAAGCACCCCGCCGCGACGTACGGCTCGATCGAGGTACGGCCACTGCTCCCATGAGACCCGACGCCACGACTTCGGACGCGACGACTTCGGACGCGACGCCGGCCGACGCCACTGTGGCCGCCGCCGTGGACGAGGCGTTCCGGACCGACTGGGGGCAGATCGTCGCCACGTTGATCCGGATCACCGGTGACTGGGACCTCGCCGAGGAGGCCACCCAGGACGCGTTCGCCCAGGCGCTCGCGAAGTGGCCGCGGGACGGCGTCCCCCGGCGGCCCGGCGCCTGGCTCACCACCGCCGCCCGGAACCGGGCCCTCGACCGGCTGCGCCGCGACGCGGTCGGCGCCGCCAAACTCCGGGAGCTCGCCGTGCACCCACCGATCCCGTCCGACCAGCACGACATCACCGACGACCGCCTCCGACTGATCTTCACCTGCTGCCACCCGGCGCTGGCCCTGGACGCGCAGGTGGCGCTGACGCTACGGACGCTCGCCGGGCTGAGCGTCGCCGAGATCGCGCGTGCGTTCCTGGTCTCGGAGTCGACGCTCGCCAAGCGCCTGGTCCGGGCGAAGAAGAAGATCCGGCACGCCGGCATCCCCTATCGGGTGCCGCCAGCCCATCTACTGCCGGAGCGGACACCCGCCGTGCTCGCGGTCCTGTACCTGCTGTTCAGCGAGGGTTACGCGGCCACAACCGGCGCCGAGCTGGTGCGGCGTCCGCTGACCACCGAGGCGGTCCGGCTGGCCCGCCTGCTGCACCGGCTGATGCCGGACGAGCCGGAGGCCGCCGGCCTGCTGGCGCTGATGTTGTTCCACGGGTCGCGGTTCGCGACCCGGGTCGTCGACGGCGAACTCGTCCCGCTCGAAGAGCAGGACCGCAGCCGGTGGGACGCCGCCGCGATCGCCGAGGCCGAGACCTTGCTCGACGCCGCCCTGCGCCGCAGCCGCTCGGGCTCGCTGGCCCGACCCGGGCCGTACCAGGTGCAGGCGGCGATCGCCGCGTGCCACGCGACCGCGCCGACCGCCGCGGACACCGACTGGCGGCAGATCGCGGTGCTCTACGGGACGCTGCGGGAGGTGACACCGTCCCCGGTCGTCGCGCTGAACCAGGCGGTGGCGGTGGGCATGGCGTACGGGCCGGAGGTCGGGCTGGCGCTCACCGACGGGCTGCGGGACGAGCTGGCCGGATATCCGCTGCTGCCCGCTGTCCGCGCCGACCTGCTCCGACGCCTCGGCCGCACGTCCGAGGCCGCGGACGCCTACCGCGAGGCGATCGAGCGAGCGGCCACCGAACCCGAGCGCCGGTACCTGCGGCGTCGTCTGTCCTCGTTGCCTCTCTTGTCCTCGTGACGGGATCCCGTTCGTCGGTGGAGTGATCACCGCACTCCGGAAGGGAACCCGATGGACGACATCCGCGCCGCGATCGCGGCCCAGCGCCTCCAGCTCGCCGACACGCTCGCCGCCCTGCCCGAGGAGCGCTGGGATGCTCCGACGCTCTGCGCCGGCTGGCGGGTCCGCGAGGTGATCGCCCACGTCACGATGGCGTTCCGCTACTCCCCCGCCCAGTTCTTCTGGCACTTCGCGCTGGCCCGTGGCAACTTCAACCGCCTCGCCGACCGGTGCGCCCGGGCGGACGCGGCCGCGCTGACCGCCGAGGAGCTGACCGCGTCGGTCCGGAACAACGTCCACCACCCGTGGAAGCCGCCGGGCGGTGGGTACGCGGGGGCGCTCACCCACGACACCGTGCACGCGCTCGACATCGCGGTGCCGCTCGGCCTCGACTGGCCGGTCCCGGAGGCGACGCTGCGGGCCGTGCTGGACGGCTGGTCGGTCGAGCGCGGTCAGAAGTTCTTCGGCGTCGATCTGACCGGCATCCGGCTCTGCGCGGACGACCTGGACTGGACGCTCGGCGACGGCGAGCCGCTCCGCGGGAAGGGCACCGACCTGCTGCTGTTCCTCTGCGGCCGCACGCTACCGCCCGGCCGTCTCCGCGGCGCCGCCATCCGGTGACGCCCGGTCAGCCGTCGGGTGCGTTCAGTCGGTCAACTCGTCGTGGGCGCGCTTCTCCGCCTTGAGTCGCTTGCGCTCCAGCCGCCGACGCTCGGCCTCGGCCTTGGTGGGCCGCCGTTTCACGCCGACGCCGGCCCAGAACGCCAGCCCGGTGACGACGATGACCGGCGCACCAGGATCGCCCGGTCCGGACGCCCTATCGTCGAAGCCACCCATGATGCCGAGGCCGGTGACCTGCACGGTCGCGTTCTCCGGCACGATGACGTCGATGCCGGCCATGATCGCGACCGCCCGGATCGTCACCGTGCCCTCGGTGAACACCGCTTCCCGCAGGTCGACGGTGCCGCCACCCCAGAACGCCAGGCACTCGAACTTCCGCGGCACGGTCCACCGACCGCTGCGCTTGAAGCCGCTCATGATCGCCACGGCGCTCTTCGAGGGCGGCAACGTGACCCCGTGGGACTGCGGCGGCGCGGGCACGAACTCGGCTCGGGCCGCCGGCAGGTCTCTGGTCAGCGGCTGCAACTCCGCGTAGGTCCGGGCGGCGTAGACCTGGGCGAGCCGGCCGTCGAGTTCGTCCAGGTCGATGCGGCCCTCGGCGGCGGCCTCGTGCAGCGCCGCCGCCACCCGCTCGCGATCGGCGTTCGACGCCCGGAGTTCGCCGGCTACGGGCAGGCCGGACGGCACGGGCTCCGGGAGCGAGTCCGGGAGCGGCGAAGGTTCCGGGAGCGTGGCCACGCTTCGAGGATAGGCCCGGACGTCATCAGTCCGGGAGAAGGGGAACGGAGAATCCCTCGCCCCGGCCGAGCAACGCCGCCCGGGTCACCGCCGCGGAGCCGAACCGCTCGCGGACCGCGTCGAGCGCGGAGTCCAGGCCACCGTCGTCCGGGTGGTCGAGCGGCAGCAGCAGCTGCTCGCCGGTGCCGTCGAGGTTCCCCACCGCCACGCCGATCAACGTGATGCCGCGCTCGGTGATGAGCGGCAGCGCGGCGGCGAGCAAGTCGCGGGCGGCGTCGAGCAGCACGGTCGTGGCGGAACTGGGCCGGGCGAGCGTGTGCGAGCGGGTGACCCGGGAGTAGTCCTCGAAGCGCAGCCGCAGCGTCACCGTGCGGCCGGCGCGACCGGCCGCACGCATCCGGCGGCTGACCCGGTCGACCAGACCCGCGAGCGTCGCCTCCAGCTCGGGAACCGGGTGCGGACCGCGCCCGACCGCCCGCTGGGCCCCCATCGACCGCCGTCGCCGCCCCACCACGACCGGACGCGGGTCCCGGTTGTGCGCGAGCGCGTGCAGGTGGCGGCCGGCCGCTTGGCCGAGCACGGAGGTCAGGTAGGCCTCGCCGAGCCGGGCCACCTGCCCGACCGTGGTGATCCGCCGTTTCCGCAGCTTGGTCGCGGTCACCGTGCCGACGCCCCAGAGCCGCTCGACCGGCAGCCGGTGCAGGAAGTCCAGCTCGGTCTCGGGCGGCACGACCAGCAGACCGTCCGGCTTGGCGACGCCGCTCGCGACCTTCGCGAGGAACTTCGTCCTGGCGACGCCGACGGTGATCGCCAAGCCGACCCGCGCCAGGACCTCCGAGCGCAGCCGCACCGCGATGTCGACGGGCTCACCGCTCACTTTCCGCAAACCGCCGACGTCGAGGAACGCCTCGTCGATCGAGATGCCCTCGACGAGCGGCGTGGTGTCGCGAAAGACCTCGAAGACGGCTTTGCTCGCCGCGCTGTACGCGCCCATCCGGGGCGGCACGACGATCGCCTGCGGACACAGCGCCCGCGCCATCCGGCCGCCCATCGCGGTGCGAACGCCACAGGCCTTCGCCTCGTAACTGGCGGCGAGCACGACCCCGCCGCCGACGATCACCGGGCGGCCGCGCAGACGTGGATCGTCCCGCTGCTCGACCGAGGCGTAGAACGCGTCGAGATCAGCGTGCAGGATCGTCGCCCGTGCGGGCTGCCCAGCCACCCGGCAATCATCGCACAGATGATCGAAAAACTACCTGACGCGTGGTCGGACCTCGTTGGCGACGAACCGGATGAAGCCTTCGAGGTCGGGCTCGTCGGCGGTCGGCGTGAACACCAGGGCGTCGGCGCCCGCCTCGACGTAGCGGGCGGTGCCCTCCACGAACGCGTCGACGTCGCCCGCGACACCGAGGTCGGCCCCGGGGTCGTGGCCCCACGCCTCGTTCTCCCGGCGCAGGCGTTCAGCGGCGTTCGGACCGGTCGCCGCGGACGTGAAGACCACGACGCGGTGCGGGTCGGTGCGGCCGGCCGCCACCCGCCCCTCCTCGATCACGCCGCACGCCCACCGCACCCGCTCCGGCGTGTTCTGGCCGTCCAGGATCGTGCCGTCGGCGGTCTCCCCCGCCAGCCGCAGCGTCTTCGGGCCGACCGCGCCGACGAGGATGCCGGGCGGCTGCGCCGGTGGCCAGTCGAGCTTTACCTTGTCGAGCGTCACGTACCGCCCGGCGACACTCAGCTCCTCGCCGCGCAGCAGCGTCCGCATCGCGTTCACATGTTCGCGGAGCAGGGTCATCGGCGAGGACACCCGCGCGCCCACCTGACCCATCCAGTCCTGGACGCCGTGCCCGACGCCCGGCAGGAAGCGGCCGGGGAACATCCGCTCCAGGGTCGCGATCTCCATCGACGCCAGCGCCACGTTCCGGAACGGCACCGGCAGCAGGCCGATCCCGACCCGCAGCCGCTCGGTGGACGCCAGCGCCGCGGCCGCGGCCGCGATGCCGCTCTCCCAGAAACAGTCTTCCCAGAGCCAGAGCTCTTCCAGGCCGGCGTCGTCGGCCGCTCTCGCCACGGCGCGAAGCCGCTCCGGAGGGACTTGGGGACGAAATACGACGCCGAGTGAAGTCATGCGCCGTTCCTACCGATCCGCGTCCACACAAGCAAGGCAGTTGATATCCGCGGACGGTCTACGCATTTGCCACCGACCACACCCGGCAAGCCCGGTTTCGTCGCGGGGGGAACACTCGACGGGTCGGGCGACGGACGGTCGAACATCCTCTTCGGCTGCACGCTGAGGCGAACGCCGTTCCGGTCGCAGGAGGAGCCATGACCGCCCAGCACTACCCGTCGTCCGCCCTCGCGGTGGCGTTGACCGCGCCCTACCGCCGGCCGACGCGCACCGATCGCCTCCGCGAGCGCCTCACCCGGCTTCGACGCTCCACGGCCACACCCCGCCGGGTCGTCCTGGCCGCGCTCCTCGTGACCCTGCAGGCGACCGTGTTCCTACTGGGCGCCGTACGGCACGCCGCGGAGCGCGACCCGGGCACGGCCATCGCGCTCGGGATCGGACTGGCCGGTGCAGCGCTGGTCGCGTACGGGCTGTCCCGTGGCAACCGGGTCGCGTACGTCATGACGCTCTCGTACGCCACGGTGACCGTGCTGCTCTCGGCCGTCGACGCACACCGACCCGCGCTCGGCGCGCTGCTCCTGCTGGGGTTGCTGACGACGACGCGGCCCCGACGCTTCTTCACCGTCGCCAAGGCCGTATCGGACGACGAAAAGCGATGAGCGGATTCGCCTCCTAACGCAAGGCCTCCGCCCCTCCCCGTGCCGATCGTCCCGAAAGAACGCTGCGCCGCTGCGACTATCGCTACTGTGAAGTAAGACAACGAACACGTAGAGATACGGCGGGGACGACGTGGCCGCAACCCTCGACGCTGATACTCCCCGCACCCTCACGTTCGCCCGACGACTCGGTTGGTCAGCACTCTCCGGGTTCGTCGCATTCGCCGGTTCAGCGCTACTCGACGACGCACTGAAGGTCTCGATCGCTGATCAGCTCGTGCTGACGGTCCTCGCCGGCGGGGTGACGCTACTCGTCCAGTACCTCGCCGAGTTCGAACGACGGCTCAGCCAGTCCGCGGCCTATCAACGAGCAATCCTCACTGAGTTACATTCGGCCATTGCCGAGGGGTTCGCCGGGGTGAGCGACGCTACCGCGCTGGTCGAGCACCTCGAGCGCTCAGCAATACCCAAGGAGCCGCTGCGGCAGGCGATCTGGCGCACCGGCCTGATCACCACGTCCACCAAGCCACTGGTGCGCGCCATCGCCTGCAGCGAACTCGAACGCGTATCCGACGTGCTTCAGTCGCTCGCCGACGGACACGAGGTCTTTTACGAGGGCGAGGACCGGGAGCTGCTCCTCGCGCTCACCCGACGTGCGACCAAGTCGATTCTCGCCACCAGCTGGGCGACCGTCAGCACGCACGGGCTCGGATTCGAGGCCGGCTTCTGGATGAACGATCTGGGCGGCCGCTACCTGGACCTGCAGCGCACGGCGATTCGGCGTGGCGTCACGATCAAGCGGCTCTTCATCTACGAGACCCCCGACCTCATCAACAGTGACGTTCACAAACGCATCATCGCCATGCACTTCAATGCGGGGATCGAGGTGAAGGTTCTCGGAGCGGGTCCGATCCCCCCGGATGGATCGATCTCCGACTTCGTTCTGTTCGACGACGAGGTCTCGTACGACACAACACCGGTGACACGCGGCGAGGCATCGTCGGCCCCGTGGCTGCTCACGACTCGCCTAGTGCTCAGCGACGAGGTCGTGCACGACCGCATCGTGCGGTTCCAGGGACTGTGGGACGCGGCCACGCATCCCGGCCGGCCCCCCAGCTACCCGTCCGGTACCTGAGCGGACGCTCTCCGGGAGGAGCGCTCGTCCCTGGGGGCCGGTGCGACATCCTTCCGACTTTCGCAAGTCGGCCGTGATGTTCACGGAGCGCAGCCACCGGTCATGGCCGTCGTATCGCGCTTCGAACGGTCGTCGGCCATGCACCGCTCGCAGGTTGTCGATGACCAGCACCTCGCCCGCTTCCAGAACGACGTCCTGAAGGTTCTCGTCGAACGCGTCGATTAGGGCGGCCAACGCCTTCCCGGCGTCTGCATTGGCCAAGTCGCGGCTCATGAACGCGGGATCGATCCGGACGAACGGGGACTCGCGGTCGCCGCTCAACACCGAAATGGTCTTCAGTCCGAGTTCGTTCGCGTCGACGCTGTGCGAGGAATCCGGCGAGATCAGGAACTCATGCCGAAACAAAACATCAGACCCTCGAGCGTCCACGGGCACGTCGCGAATCCGGGCGAAGCTGGTCGCCGCGGCCTGGGGATTCCGCAGGCACATCAGAAGGAGCCAATCGGCCCGAAAGTCGTGGTACGCGTCTTCGTTGTGCCAGGCCAACCCACCTGACGAGCTCGACGCGAGCTGCGTCTCCTCGTTGCCGTGCAGCGGACAGATATCCAGGATCAGACGGCCTTCCTGGACTCCGACGTGCGAGAACGGGTCACCGAGAAGCGACCCCAGCAGCAGCAGGATTGCATCCACGCGCCGGAGTTCGGCGCTCTCGCTCTGCCAGGGAATCTGCAGGGGGGTTGGGCCCAACGCCGCGTCATCGAGCGGAATGCCCGCTAGGACAAATCCGCCGACGCCACTTCTGCCGATCTTGAAATCAATGAAGCGCTGTCGGATCTCCCAGGGGAGCTCGTGCCCCAGTAGTACGACCTGATCGAGGCACGGTTCCGGACCAGGATGCGGCGCGCTAGCGACGAGTCGATCGGCGGCTGCCCGGAGGGCTGCCGCTTCGTCCGCCCGCAACTCGTACCGGTCTATCGGCCGGACCCGTGGCGCGATCCGGCCGCTCGGAGACTTCGCCTGAGTTCGCATCGTCCTAGGTTCTTGAGCGAGCCGGTGACCCGGATCGCGCGTTCGGACGCACTGCACCAGCCGACGCGCACACCCTAACCTGTCCACGCTCGTGGTTCCGGGTGGGGGTAAGTAGCGGCGTGGCGGTGACCAGGCGCCGGCGCTCCGGATTGGGCCCGGAAACGGCGAAGAGCCGTCA
>NZ_BAAAYN010000068.1:0-30040 GCF_039536245.1 Cryptosporangium minutisporangium
ACGGTGCCCTCGGTGACCGACTCGCCGAGCGCGGGCATTGAGACGGAGGTCGGCATGGTCTGTGCGGCTCCTTGAACTATTCGGGCAGTGGATCGTTTGGCGCGGCGGGTGTCGAGCCGAAATTCGATTAAGGACGAGGGTGGAGGCGCTGGAGGTCATCCGTGCACATGCAACGGCTTCCCGGCCAGCGCGAGATGGGCCTCACCGAGCGCTTCGGACTGGGTGGGATGGGGATGCAGGAGCGGCGCGACATCCTCGGGAAAAGCCTCCCAGTTGTAGATCAGCTGGGCCTCGGCGGCGAGTTCACCCATCCGGCTGCCGACCAGATGGACGCCGAGTACCGGGCCGTCCTTGGCGCGAAGCACGGTCACCGCGCCGGCCGCCCGCAGAATCGTAGCCTTGCCGTTGCCGGCGAGGTCGTACTGGACTTTCTCGATCTCGTACCCCCGGGCCTGGGCCTGCTCGGTGGTCAGCCCGACCGAGGCGACCTCCGGCTCGGAGTAGGTGACCCGGGGAACGCCCGTGTAGTCGATCGGGGACACCGGCAGCCCGGCCACCCGCTCGGCCACCAGAATGCCCTCGGCGAACCCGACGTGTGCCAGCTGGGGCGTCGGGATCAGGTCGCCGACCGCCGAGATCGTCGGGACGTTCGTGCGGCACAGCGGATCGACCACGACGTGACCCCGGTCCATCGCGACCCCGGCCTCCGCGTAACCCAGACCGGCCGAGACCGGCGCGCGCCCGACCGCGACGAGCAGCACCTCGGCGTCGAGGGCGGACCCGTCGGCCAGCGTCACCCGCACACCGGTGTCCGAGTGACCGACCGCCTCGAACCGGACGCCGGTACGGAACCCGATGCCGCGGCGCCGGAACGCCCGCTCCAGTCGCTGCGAGGAGGACTCCTCCTCGGCCGGCAGCAGCCGGGGCAGCGCCTCGACGATGGTGACGTCCGCCCCGAGCGAGCGCCACGCGCTGGCGAACTCGACGCCGATGACGCCGCCGCCCAGGACCACCGCGCTCTCCGGCACCTGCTCCAGGCGCAGGGCGTGATCGCTGGTGAGTACTCGCCGGCCGTCGATCTCCAGTCCGGGCAGCGTGCTCGGCGCCGAGCCGGTGGCGAGCACGACGTGCCTGCCCTCGTAGATGTCGGTGCCGACCTGGACGGTGGTGGGTGAGGTGAGCCGGCCGGCGCCGTTCACCACCGTGATGCCGCGGCTGCTGACCAGGCCGGTCAGGCCCTTGTACATCTTGGTGACGACGCTGTCCTGGTAGGCGAGGACGGCCGCGAGGTCGACGCCGCCGAACTCGGCCTTGATGCCGAAGCGAGCAGCGTCCCTGGTGGTGTCGGCGACCTCGCCGGCGTGCAGCAGCGCTTTGGTGGGGATGCAGCCGCGATGGAGACAGGTGCCGCCGAGCTTGTCCTGCTCGACGAGGACCACGGACAGCCCGAGCTCGGCCGCCCGGAGCGCACAGGAGTAGCCGCCACTGCCACCGCCGAGAACGACGATGTCGTGCGTTGGCCGCACTCCGCTCACTGCGTCTCCCGCGCTCCTCGGTCCGTCGCCGTCGGATGGATCGCTCGTCGATCCGGTCGGCGACAGCGTCGACCTGTCGCTCGGCGACTCTGCCCAATCTTGTCACTCGGCGATGTCCGGCCGCGACGTGGGTGTCGCGGGTGTGAGCATCGGCGTGGCGTATTGGAACGACGCCACCGCAGGTCGCGCCGGGTGCATACACTGGCTGGAGGGAGGTGCCCCCGTGAGTTGGTTACGCCGTAAGAAGACCCGGCCGGGGACGCCGCGAGGCGCGCAGCGCGAAGATTTCGCGCACCTGGAGGAATTCGCCAAGACACGGCGCGGGGTGGAGGCGTTCGTCGAGCCGCAGACGAACGTGACCGCGATGACGGTCATCCTCATCGCCACCGATGGCGAGTGGACCCGCCGCCGGATCGGCGGCCCGGACGACGCCCGCAAGCTGGGCCAGCGCCTCGGCATCCCGGTCTACGACGTCGCGGCGGTGGGATATCCCCAGCGCATGCGCGACTGGAGTCGGAAGAACAAGGCCACCTGACGCTCGGCTGAGCGAACACGGATCAGGCGTGTGTCCACACGCCTGATCCGTCATCGTCGGGTCAGCCCTTGGCGGCGATGTCGTCGACGATGGCGATGAGGGTGCGGAGGGGAACTCCCGTCGCGCCCTTCGGGGTGTAGCCGTGCGGCGTCTTCGTGTTGTACGACGGGCCCGCGATGTCGATGTGCGCCCACTCGACACCGTCCGGAACGAACCGCGACAGGAACGAGCCACCCTGGAGCATGTGACCGGCCCGGTCGAACCCGGCGTTGATCTGCGTGACGTCGGCGATCGCGGAGTCCATGCCCGACCGCACCTCGTCGGGCAGCGGCATCGGCCACATCGGCTCGCCGGTGCGACCGCCGGCGTCCTTCACCCGCTCCAGCAGCTCGGTGGAGCCCATCACGCCGGAGATCCGCTCGCCCAGCGAAACGATCTGGCCGCCGGTGAGCGTCGAGGTCTCCACCAGGTAGTCCGGCGAGTCTTCCGCCGCCCGGGCGATCGCGTCGGCGAGGATCATCCGGCCCTCGGCGTCGGTGTTGAGCACCTCCACCTTCGTGCCGCCGTACATCGTCACGACGTCGCCGGGACGGTAGGCCGACCCGGACGGCATGTTCTCGGCCATCGGCACGTAGGCGGTGACCCGCACCGCGGGCCGAAGGGCAGCGATCGCGGTCATCGCAGCGATGACGCACGCGGCACCCGACATGTCGCTCTTCATGTCCTGCATGTTCTGAGCCGGCTTGATCGAGATGCCGCCGGTGTCGAACGTGATGCCCTTGCCGATCAGGGCGACGTGCTTGTACTCGCCGCCGCTCGTCGGGGGCTCGTACGCGATCCGGACGAGCTGAGGCCCCGCCGCCGACCCGAGGCCGACCGCGAGGATGCCGCCGTAACCGCCCTCCTGGAGCGCGTCCGTGTCGAGGACCTCGACCTCGAGACCGGCTTCGGCGGCCGCCGAGGCGGCTTGGGCCGCGAACGTCGGCGGCCGCAGGTCGTTCGGTGGCGTGTTGATCCAGTTCCGGGCCAGCCGCACCGCGTCGGTGACGGCCTTGACGCGGTCCACCTCGCCCTGCAGTTCGATCTCACCGCGCCCGGTCGCGTCGGCTAGGTAGACGATCTCCCGGACCGGCGGCCGGTAGGTCGGCGGCAGCTCGCTCTTGTACTGGACGAAGTCGTACGCGGCGAGCGCGGCGCCCTCGAGCACGGCCCGGGTGAGCGTCGGGTCGGAGTCGACCAGCGCCAGCCCGACCCGTTCGGTGCCGACCAGCGCGCGGATCGCCGCACCGGCGGCCCGGCGGAAGTTCTCGTGCGGCTCCGGGCTACCGGGCTTCGGCTCCACCGGGCCGAGGCCGACGGCGGCGACGACCGGCGCGGTTGTCGCGCCGAGCGTGGCCACCTTGACGACCTCACCGGCGACACCGTTGGCCCCGAGGCGGGCCAGCACCTCGAGAAGGCGCCCGCCGAGCGCTGCGTCCACAGCTACGGCACCGGGGCCCAGACTGAGCTGCTCGCCGTCGCGATGGACGCCGACCACTACGGCGTCGACCTCCGCGTCGACGGCGCCAGCGGCGGAGACGGTCAGCACGGCTGCCTCGGTGGGTCGCGTCATTCTCGCTCCAGAGCTCGGTAAGGCGTGTGTCAAAGGTTCAGGCCGCCGTGGGCGTGTCCCAGACGGCGATCCGGCAAGGCGGAGGCTTGTCCGGATACCGCTTTGTATCCGGACGAGCCGACAACGCAACCGGTCGTCGTCTGGGCCGCGGCCACGGCGGGCTGCTGGCCTTTGACACACGCCCTAAGTGCCTCGGCGATGCTACGACCGGACACCCGGACCGGCGCAGGCCGGTCCGGACGGTACGTTCGCCAGCATGACCAGCAGCGACCCCAGTGACCACCTCGCCGCGCCCGGCGGGACTCCCGATTCAGCCGGTCTACGGCGTTCACCGCTGCACGACCGGCACGTCGCGCTCGGCGCAAAGTTCGCCGAGTTCGGCGGGTGGGAGATGCCGCTCCAGTACTCCGGCGTCATCGACGAGCACACCGCCGTCCGGACCACGGTCGGCGTGTTCGACGTCTCCCACCTCGGCAAGGCTCTCGTCGCCGGGCCCGGAGCGGCGGCGTTCGTCAACGCGTGCCTCTCCAACGACCTGGGGCGGATCGGGCCGGGCAAAGCGCAGTACACGCTGTGCTGCGACGAGTCGGGCGGCGTCGTCGACGACCTGATCGCGTACTACTACGCCGATGACCGGATCTTCCTGGTGCCGAATGCGGCGAACACCGGTGAGGTGGTCCGGCGGCTGGAGGCGGCGAGGCCGGACACGGTGCAGATCACCGACTTGCACATCGACTACGCGGTGCTCGCGGTGCAGGGTCCCCGCTCGGCCGAGCTCCTGGCCGCGGTGGGGCTGCCGGGTGACCACGACTACATGGGCTTCGTCGAGGCGCAGCACGAAGGCGTTCCGGTGATCGTCTGCCGCACCGGTTACACCGGTGAACACGGCTACGAGCTGCTGCCCCGCGCCGAGTACGCCGAGCCGCTCTGGGATGCGCTGTTGGGCGCGGGCGAATCCTTGGGGGTCAAGCCGGCCGGGCTGGCGGCGCGGGACACGCTGCGCACCGAGATGGGCTACCCACTGCACGGACAGGACCTCTCGCTGGAGATCAGCCCGCTGCAGGCCCGGAGTGGATGGGCGGTCGGCTGGAAGAAGCCGGAGTTCTGGGGCCGCGACGCGCTGCTCGCGGAGAAGGAAGCCGGGCCGCGACGTCGTCTCGCCGGGCTGGAGTCGCTGGACCGCGGGATCCCGCGGCCCGGCATGGCGGTGCTGGACGCCGACGGTGCGACGATCGGCACAGTGACGAGCGGCACGTTCTCGCCCACCCGGAAGGTCGGCATCGGCCTCGCGCTGCTGGACACCGCAGCCGGGGTGTCTGCGGGGGACGAGATCACGATCGACGTGCGAGGACGGCGCTCGCGGGTGCGGGTGATCGATCCGCCGTTCGTTCCGTCGCACGTCCGGTGAGAACCTTCCGTTCGGCACACGTCGATGTGTGTTCGCTGGGGGATCACCGGGTAGGCCATCGAGGGCCGCGGCGGACTCGCGTTCCGGCGTAGCCTGGAAACCGACCTCCTGAATCTGACCGTTTTCAACCTGTTGAGGCGAATGACCGAGCCAACGCTGCCTGCCCGTCCGAATCAATCCAGCCGCGAGGCCGCTCCGGACGTGAAGCCCCCGTCCGCGGCGGCGGACCGCATGCCGGGGGCTGCCGCCCCCGGTGCCTCGGGGGCGGCGGCTTCGTCGCCCTCGCCCGGAACGAGACCGGAAGACGCCACCGGCGGTGCCGGGACGGGATCGGCGGGGGGTAAGCCCCAGGCGCTCGAGGAGCCGACGACGCGCGGAATCGACGCGTTCGAGCTGCCCCCGTTGCCGCCGCCTCCGTCGCCCTCGTCCGCCTCGCCGGCCGCGCCGCATTCCGCAGCGCCGCATTCCGCAGCGCCGCACTCCGCAGCGCCGCACTCCGCCGTGCCGAAGCCGAGTGCGCCGGCCCCGGCCGAGTCGAAGCCCGCCGACCCGGCAACCTGGCGAGCGACCGCGCCCGACGCGTCCGGTGGCGTCACCGCGACCGGGGAGCGCGCGGGAACGCACGGCAGACGCACCGTGGCCTCCACCCGGCCCACGTCGGGTGCTGCCCGGCCGACGTCTGACGCGGCCCGGCCGACGTCGGGTGCGGCCCGGCCGACGTCTGACGCGGCCCGGCCGACGTCGGGTGCGGCCCGGCCGACGTCTGACGCGGCCCGGCCCACGTCGGGTGCGGCCCGGCCCGCGTCGTCGACGTCCGGGTTCCCCGCGGCGTCGGCCACCGGCGGTGCCTTCTCCACCGGCTATGCCGGACGCACCGGCACGTCCGCGTCGAACGGCACGTCGGCCTCGAACGGCGTCACCGCAACGAGCGGTGGCTCCACGTCGACAGGGCGACCGATGCCCGCCTCGGAGGTTCCCGCGCCGCTCCGCGGGCCGGAGTCCCCCAAGGACGAGGAGGAGGAGAAGAAGGGCTTCCTGGGAGTCTCCGCTCCACAGGTCATGGCCGGTGCGCTCGCCGCGGCTACCTCCGCGGTGGCGGCGTCGTACCTCGGTGTCGCCGGCACGGTGCTCGGTGCGGGTCTGGGCAGCGTGATCGCCACGGTCTCCACCGCCGTCTACCAGAAGTCGATCCAGCGCTCGAACAAGGTGCTGCAGCGCGTCGTGGTCACCACGGTCACCGGGGCGCAGCCAGGGGTGGACGACGTCGTCCACGCCGGCCGCGACTCGACGGTCATGGCACCCGATCCCAGCCTGCCGAACGCCGCGCAGGCCGGCCGGGGACTGCCGGACCCGCACCTCGCCGAGACGCACCACAGCGACGCCGCGCCCGACCCGTCGAGGGCCGAGACGCACGTGATGGGTGCGGTGCCCGACGCCACCCGGCCGTTCGGCGTCCCGGTCGACGAGTCGCCGGGGGTCGACGCGCGGCGGCCCGCCTACGGGTCGGCCTCGGTGCCACCCCCGGATCGGCCGACCGGCCGGGTCTACGGCGGCGGCACGCCCTGGCACCAGGGCCTGCCGTGGAAGCGCATCGCGATCACGAGCGCGGCCTTGTTCATCCTGGTCATGGGCGTGATCACGACGTTCGAGCTGATCCAGGGCCGTACCGTCGCCGATGCCGTGAACAATGAGAAGGGCAACGGCACGACGGTCGGCCGGGTCGTCACGAAAGACAACAGCGGCCCGGCGTCGCCTACGCCGTCGGAGGCCCCGAGTTCCGAGGAGGCCACTCCGAGCGAGACTCCCAGCGAGGAGTTCAGCCCCTCGGACGAGCTCAGCGAGAGCCCGAGCGACCAGCCCTCGGACACTCCGAACCCGGACGGGAGCGAAGGCTCCTCCGACGAGCAGTCGGAGCAACCGGCTCCCGCCGAGACGCAGGGCTACGAGGAGTCCGCATCGTCGGCCCCCGCCCAGCCGATGGGCGGCTCGGTGTCCACGGTTCCGAGCGCCAGCCCGCTCGGCTGAGGCTCTCCCCGGCAGCGCCCGTCCCGTCCCGGGGCGGGCGTTCGTCGTTCCTACCGGGTGAGCGGCAGCGACAGCGACCAGGGCTGGATCACCAGGACGATCAGTGCGGCCGTCGTCGCGAGCTCGCAGGCGGCCCCCAGGACGTCGCCGGTGATGCCACCGAACCGCCGGACGCAGTGCCGGACGAGGGCCCAGCCGACAGCCAGGCCCGCCGCAACGGCCAGCGGACCGCGGAGGACGGTCGGGCCGCCGACGCCGGTGGCGACCGCCGCGCCGACGACCAGGACCACCGTGGTCAACCCCACCGCGGTCGGAGAGAGCGTTCCGGCGACCAGAGCACCCAGACCGGTCGGCCGGGCCGACGGGACGCCGACCCGGCACGCCCAGGTCACGGCCGCGCGTCCGGTGGCGGCGCCCACCGCGGGCAACAGCAGGATCGGCAGCACCGCCCTGGTCTCGGTGACCGCGGTCAGGCACGCGACCTGCGCCACGCCGACCAGCAGCAACGTCACGACGCCGAACGGCCCGACGTCGGAGGCCTTCATCACCGCCAGCGCGCGGCTCGGGTCGCCGTAACAGCCCAGCCCGTCGGCGGTGTCGGCGAGCCCGTCGAGGTGCAGGCCGCGGGTGAGCAGCGCGAGTGTGCCGACGCCCAGCACGCCCGCCACCAGCGATGGGATGCCGACGACCAGCGAGCTCAGCAGAACGAGGCCGGCGGCGAGCCCGACTCCCGCGCCGACGAGGGGTGCCAAGCGCATGGCGCCGCGCGCGGTGTCGGAGTCCATCCGTCCGGCGCGTACCGGCACGACGGTGAGCAGCGAGACCGCGAGCCGCGCCGCGTCACCCACCGCTCGGTGCCACTCCGTCGCCCGGCTGCACCGGCACCGCCGGGCGCGCGGCCGGCGGCTCCGGATCGACCGCGAGCGGATCGTCGGGATCGACCAACGCCGGATCGACGCTCGCGGGGTCGTCGGTCGGGGGCTCGGGATCCGGGGCGCGGGGGCCGGCGTCGTAGCCGCTGACGCCCCCGATCACCTCGTCGGGGTCGAGCACCACGACCGGCTCCGGCTCCGAGGTGGGTACGCGCGGCGCCGACGCCGTGAGCTCCACCGCCGCGGTGAGCAGCGGCAGCGTCAGCAGGGCCGCCGCACCGTCGCCCAGCCGGACCCCCAGCTCCACCGCCGGCCGCAACTTCAGCGCGGCGAACGCCTGCTTCTCCCCGGCCCGCCCGGACGCGTGCGGCGCGCACCACCAGCCGGGCGCGTCCGGCGCCAGTGCCCTGGCCACCAGAGCGGCCGCGGCCACCCCGATGCCGTCGAGCAACGCCGGAGTGCGCCGGGCCGCCGTGCGGACGAGGAACCCGGCTGCGGCCGCGAGGTCGGCCCCGCCGCCGATCGCCAGCAGCCGCCGAGTGGCCAGCGTCGCAGCGGCCCTGGCGACCCGGTACATGCCGTCCCGCACCGCCGCGCAGCGGGCGATCCACACCGCGTCGGGCACGTAGGCGTCGTAGCCGAGCGCTTTGACCGGCTCCGTTTCGCAGAGCGCGCCGATCAGCACGGTGGCCGGCACGATCGCCGACTCCGTGAGCACGACCGGAATCACCAGGTCGGCACCGGCGTCGACCTCCTCGTCGGCGACCCGGGCGCCCAGGTCGAGCGCGGCCTCCACCTCGTCGGGGGTGAGCGGATCGTGCCGCTCCACCGGCGGGCTACCGGCCCGCACCCGCCGCGCCGAGACGTCGCCGGGCAGCGGCTCGCCGGCCAGTCCGGCGTCGACGAGGCGGATCGACACGTCAGCGCGCCGGGCCAGCAGCGGTAGGGCTCCCTCACCCGCCAGCAGCGCCCGAGCCGCGGCGGCGCCCTCGGTAGCGGCGCCCTCGGCAGCGGCGCGCTCGATCACGCCGTGGTCGGCGGCGAACGCGACCAGGCGAATCCGTTGGAACGGCGCCTCACCGGGGCGCACCGTGCCGACCCACCGAGCGAGGTCGGCGAGCGTGCCGGTGGCGGCTCCCCAGCCGGCCAGCCGGTCCTCGGCGGCCTCGCCCGCGGCCCAATCGGCAGCGACCGGCACCAGGCTCTCCAGCAACGACGGCGGAGCAGCAGGTTCGGGCGGTGGCGCGCCCTCGACGTCCGGCTCAGTCACGACAGGAGGCTATCCGGAGCATCGGACAACCGGAGCGCCCGCCCGGCCACCACCAGCACCACGCGGGCACAGAGCGCGGCCAGCCGCTGGTTGAGCGTCCCCTGCGCGTCGACGAACACCCGGCCGGAGCGGGTGGCGGGCACGACCGTCCAGCCGACCTCCGGACTGACCAGCACCGCCTCCGCCCGGCACGCGGCCAGGGCCGCGGTCAGCGCGTCCACGTCGTCGGTGATCGCGGCCCAGGGATCGGGCAACTCCCACGCCGCCGCCGCGTCGAACGCGCCGACCAGCCAGCTGCCCACGTCGTCGACGAGCAGGACGGTGCCCGGATCGGCGCTCCGCAGTGCGGCCGGGAGCATGTCGGGTGACGCGCCGACCTCGGCGGTCTCCCAGCCGGGCGGGCGCCGCTCCCGGTGGGTGCGGACCCGGGCGACCCAGTCGGGGTCGTCCGGGCGGTCCGGACCGGTCGCGAGATACCGGACCGGCTCGGCGCGGGTGGCTGCCAGCCGCTCGGCCCACCCCGACTTCCCGGAGCGGATGCCGCCGAGCACCAGCGTGTGCGCTGAGCGGTTTTCGGCCGGCGACTGCCGAGATCGCTCGACGGGGGAGGACGCCGGAGGCCGAGACGAGTTCATCACGCGTCCTTCCTGGTCACGTCGCTACGGCGGCGCCGGGCGCGGGGCAGTGTCCCACCCAGCGGTCGGGATGCGCGGCGACACAGCGAGCGGTGTCGTAGGTTCGGCCCGGGACGGTCGAAGAGGAGTGACTGCGGATGACATGGCAGTGGCGATACCAGGGCGACACCAGCGGCAGCGAGGTGGGCGAGGCGTCGGAGGAGTTCCCGAGCCAGTCGGACGCGGAGAGCTGGCTGGGCGAGCAGTGGCGCGAGTTGCTCGCCGCCGGCGTCGACGAGGTGATTCTCGAGGAGAACGGCCGCAAGGAGTACGCCATGCCCCTAACGGCGGAGTAGCCCACACGGACGGCGGCGCGCGTCGTGACGTCCGCACCAAGCAGTTGCTGTAGAAGCGCCGCCAGGCGCGCGCAGTTGCTCGAAACGCGGAGCCCGCCGAGGACGAGGCTGGCGTCCGCACGCACGGCCGCCTCGACCTTGTGGTGGTCTCAAGGCCTTGCGCGCGGCCGTCAGGCTCGCCCCCTCGGCGGGCCGTGCACTAAACGCGGGTGCGGGGGGAGCGGGTCAGGGCGGGGTCGCGCTGGACCACTGGGTCGAGCACGTCGTCGATCGCCTTGAGCAGGTCGGCGTCGAGCTTGACGCCGGCCGCCTTCACGTTCTCGGTCACCTGCTCGGGCCGGGAGGCCCCGATGATCGCGGCCGAGACGTTCGAGTTCTGCAGCACCCAAGCGATCGCGAGCTGCGCGAGCGAGAGCCCGGCCTGGTCGGCCAACGGCTGCAGCTGCTGCACCCGGGTCAGCACGTCGTCGTTGAGGAACGCCTTGACGAAGTCCGCGCCGCCCTTCTCGTCGGTGGCGCGCGACCCCTCCGGAACCGGCTGGCCCGGCTTGTACTTGCCGGTGAGCACGCCCTGCGCGATCGGCGACCAGACGATCTGACCCAGGCCGGCTTCGACGCTGGCCGGGACGACCTCCGCCTCGATGACCCGCCACAACATGTTGTACTGCGGCTGGTTCGAGATCAGCGGGACGTGCAGCTCGCGGGCCAGCTCCGCGGCGCGGGCGATCTCCTCGGCACGCCACTCCGAGACGCCGATGTAGAGCGCCTTGCCCTGCCGGACGACGTCGGCGAAGGCCAGCATCGTCTCTTCGATCGGGGTCTCGTGGTCGTACCGGTGGGCCTGGTAGAGGTCGACGTAGTCGGTGTTCAGCCGACGCAGCGAGTGGTCGATGCCCTCCAGGATGTGCTTCCGGGACAGGCCGCGGGCGTTCTTGCCCTTGCCGACCGGGAAGTAGACCTTGGTGAACAGTTCGTAGTCGGCGCGGCGGACGCCGTCCAGCGCCTTCGCGAGGACCTTTTCGGCCTTGGTGTTGGCGTAGACGTCGGCGGTATCGAACGTCGTGATCCCGGCGTCCAGCGCGGCTCGGACGCACGCGATCGCGGCGTCCTCCTCGACCTGGGAGCCGTGGGTGAGCCAGTTGCCGTAGGCGATCTCGGAGATGTAGAGCCCGGAACGACCGAGTGTGCGGAATTCCATGGCTCTGACCGTAGCCGCGAGAAAACCGGGTCGCCTCCGGGGACCCCGCCGATTAGTGTGGTCGACTGCCGTCCGGCGGTGGGCACCTGAGCAGGTGCGCGGCGTGGTGGCTCATTCGAGCGCATCACCCCGAGGGGAGAACCCCGTGTCGGCGTTCACCGCCCTGGTCAGGGCAGGTTTCCGACGTCATTCCACGTACCGGCGGGCCATGTTCGCGTCGGCGTTCACGAACTCGGTCTTCGGCTTCCTGAAGACCTACGTCCTGCTCGCCGCCGCTTCCACCGGGTCGGCCGCCGGGTACGACCCCGCGGAGCTGGCGATGTTCGCGTGGGCCGGGCAAGGCCTGCTCGGCGTCGTCCAGCTGTTCAGCTGGACCGAGGTGGCCGACCGCATCCGCACCGGCGACATCGTCACCGACCTGCTCCGGCCGATGAACCCGCTGACCGCGTTCCTCGCCGCCGATCTCGGCCGAGCCGGGCACGCGCTGGTCATCCGCCTGACCGTCCCGATCGCGCTCGGCGCGGTCTTCTTTCCGCTGCGCTGGCCGGAGCAGGCCCGGACCTGGGTGTGGCTGGTGGTCTCGGTCGGGCTGGCCACCGTGACCAGCTTCGCGACCCGCTACCTGATCAACCTGCTGGCGTTCTGGTGGCTGGACGCCCGCGGCCCGAACACGCTCTGGCTGTTCGGCGGGTCGCTCTTCTCCGGGCTCGCGGTACCGATCCCGTTCTTCCCGGAGTGGGCGCAGACGGTGCTCTGGTGCACGCCGTTCCCGTGGATGCTGCAGGCACCGCTCGACGTGCTGCTGGAGCGTGGTGACCCGGCTGGGTTGGTGTGCGGTGGTGCGCTGGTCGCCGGTGTGATGCTCGGGTTCGCGGCGGTCCTTCAGCGGGTGGCCCTGCGACGGCTGGTGGTGCAGGGTGGCTGATGTCGCTGACGTCCTCGCCCCGTACCGGCGGCTGCTCGTCGCGCAGATCCGGAGTCAGACGCAGTACCGGCTCTCGTTCGCCGTCGACCTGGCGCTCAACGCGACGATCACGGTGATCGACGTGTTCGTGCTGCTCGCGGTGTTCCGGGTGACACCGGAGCTGGCCGGGTTCGGCCTCATCGAGACGCTGCTGATCGCCGGCCTCGCGCAGGTCGCGTTCCAGCTCGCCGACCTCGCCGTCGGCAACCTCGAGCGGGTGCCGTTCTACCTGCGTACCGGCCTGCTCGACGCCGTGCTGCTGCGGCCGCTCTCGGCGTTCGGGCAGCTGGTGGTGCTGGACTTCATGCCGCGCCGGGTGGGGCGGGTGGTGCAGGGCGCGGTGACCTACGGGGTGGCGCTGGTTCTGAGCGGGATCGACTGGACCGTGCCGAGGGTGCTGCTCGCGATCGTGGCGCCGATCGCCGGGGCCGTCTGTTACGGCGCGATCTTCACGGCCGGCGCCGCGACGATGTTCTGGCTGGTGGAGGGAGGAGAGGTAGTGAACGCGTTCACGTACGGGGGTCGCGACTTCGCGAGTTACCCGACGCCGGTCTACGGGCCGTGGTTCGGGCGGCTGCTCGGCTTCGTGCTCGGGTTGGCGTTCGTCGGGTACCTGCCCGCTCTGGCGCTGCTCGGGCGTGCCGACCCGCTGGGGACGCCGGGCTGGCTGCACTGGTGCACGCCGGTCGTCAGCGTGGTGTGGGCGCTGGTGGCGGCGTCGGCGTGGCGGGTCGGTGTCCGGCACTACCAGAGCACGGGCTCATGAGCGTCGTCGCGGCCGACGGGTTGCGCAAGGAGTTCGTCGTCTGGGTGAAGGCTGGACGGTTCCGGCGCGCGCGCCGGACGGTCGCTGCGGTCGACGGTGTCGACCTACGGATCGCGCCGGGGGAGATGGTCGGTTATCTCGGTCCGAACGGCGCGGGCAAGTCGACGACGCTCAAGATGCTCACCGGCATCCTGACGCCGTCCGGCGGGACGGTGCGGGTCTGCGGCCTGGACCCGGTACCCGACCGGACGCGGCTGGCGCGGCGGATGGGTGCGGTGTTCGGGCAGCGCAGCCAGCTGTGGTGGGACTTGCCACTGGCCGAGTCGTTCACGCTGCTGCGGTCGGTGTACCGAGTCGCTCCTGCGGCGCACGCACACCGGCTGAACGAGTGCGTCGAACTGCTGGAGATGGGCCCGTTCCTGGCGACGCCGGTGCGGCAGCTGTCACTGGGGCAGCGGATGCGCGGCGAGCTGACCGCGGCGTTGCTGCACGACCCGGAGCTGCTGTTCCTGGACGAGCCGACGATCGGTCTGGACGTGGTGAGCAAGGAGGCCGTCCGCGGGTTCCTCGCCGAGCTGAACCAGCGGCACGGCACCACGCTGGTGCTCACGACCCACGACCTCGCCGACATCGAGCGGCTCTGCAACCGGCTGGTCGTGATCGACCAAGGGCACGTGGTGCACGACGGGACGTTGGCGGCTCTGCACTCGCGCTACGGCTCGCGGCGGCGTCTGGTGGTGGAGCTGGACCGGCCGTGTCCCCCGCTCGCCGTCGCCGGAGCCTCCACCGAGCTGGTGGAGGCCGACGGACGACGTCAGACGTTGGCGCTGGACGGGCCGCTGCCCGCCGTGGTGGCCGCCGTCGCCGCCGCGGCGCCGCTCCGCGATCTCCGAGTCCTCGAACCCGCGATCGAGGACGTCATCAAGAAGCTCTGGGCGAGCTAGACCTTCTCGCCGATATCGACCTGCGGGGAGGGGGAGCGCATGCGGCGGAACTGCACCGAACGCATCACGCCGTAGAACGTCAGGCCGCCCATCTTGTCGGGCGCGTTCGGGAAGCGTTCCCGGACGTTCTTCTTGATCATCCGCGAGATCAAGAAGACGTCGGCCAGGATCGCGACGATCAGCAGCAGCCACAGGATGTTCGCGCCGAACCGCACCGGAGCCGGCCACTGCGGCTGCGAGAACAGCAGCACGGCCAGCGCGCCGATCAGGAAGTAGGACCCGACGTTGCGGCGCGCGTCGACGAGGTCACGGACGAGCCGCCGCACCGGGCCCTTGTCGCGCGCCGGGAGGTACTTCTCCTCGCCGCGGCGCATGCCTTCGTACGCCCGGGACCGCTCCTCGCGCATCTTGGCGCGCATGGCCTTCTTGTCGGTGGGTACCGCGGCCACCGCTCGGGGCCGACCGTTCGCGGTGCGCTTCGGCGTCGGCCGGCCCTTGCCGGGGGTGTATCCCTTGGTCGGGGGCGTCACCGGCTCGACCGTCTCCGGGACTTCTTCGGAGGCGGGGGCGGACTTGCGGCGAAGGAGGCTCACCTCCCCAGCGTATCGAGCCCTTTCGGCTGCACCAGGGATCGGTATCGGTTCACCCTGGGAGCGCCAGCATCTGGTCCAGGGCAACCCGGGCGAAGTGGGCAGTCTGCTCGTCGACGGTGATCTGGTTGACGACCTCGCCGCGGGCCAGCGACTCCAGCGTCCACACCAGGTGCGGCAGGTCGATCCGGTTCATCGTCGAGCAGAAGCAGACCGCACGGTCGAGGAAGACGACCGTTTTGTCCGGGTGTGCCAGGGCCAGCCGGCGCACGAGGTTGAGCTCGGTCCCGATCGCCCACGACGATCCGGCCGGCGCCGCGTCCAGCGTCTTGATGATGAACTCGGTCGAGCCGACCAGGTCGGCGGCCGTGACCACCTCGTGCCGGCACTCGGGGTGCACCAGGACGTTGACGCCGGGGATCCGGTCGCGGACGTCGAGCACCGAGTCGAGGCTGAACCGGCCGTGCACCGAGCAGTGCCCGCGCCAGAGGATCATCGTCGCGTCGCGGAGCTGCTGGGGCGTGAGGCCGCCGCCGGGCTTGTGCGGGTCGAACAGGACGCAGTCGTCGAGTCCGAGGCCCATCTCGAGCACCGCCGTGTTGCGGCCGAGGTGCTGGTCGGGCAGGAAGAGAACCTTCTCGCCCTGGGTGAACGCCCAGTCCAGGGCCCGCTTCGCGTTGGACGACGTGCAGATCGTGCCGCCGTGGCGTCCGGTGAAGGCCTTGATCGCCGCGGAGGAGTTCATGTAGCTGACCGGCACCGTGACGTCCGCCACGCCGGCGTCGGTCAGGATGTCCCAGGCCTCGTCGACCTGCTGGTCGGTGGCCATGTCGGCCATCGAGCACCCGGCGGCCAGGTCGGGCAGGATCACCTGCTGCTTCGCGGAGGTGAGGATGTCGGCGGACTCGGCCATGAAGTGCACACCGCAGAACACGATGTACTCCGCCTCCGGACGCGCGGCGGCGTCCCGGGCGAGCTTGAACGAGTCGCCGGTCACGTCGGCGAACTGGATGACCTCGTCGCGCTGGTAGTGGTGACCGAGCACGAACGCGCGGTCGCCGAGCTTCGCGCGGGCCGCTTCGGCGCGCTCCACCAGGCCGGGGTCGGACGCGGCCGGGAGGTCGCCCGGACAGTCGACACCGCGCTCGGAGTCGGGGTCGCTGCCGCGCCCGAGCAGCAGCAGTGCCGCGGCGGTGGGGGACGGTTCGGCGAACCCCCCGGTGCCGCTCGAACCGGCGGTGTCCGCAGTCAGGCCCGGAAGCCCAAGGTCGGTGCTCACGCTCTCTCCGATCGACGCGTATTACCGCGGGGTTAACCATCCTGGCACGCAGCTCGATCCCAGCCAGTGGCGCTGATCACTCGCGTGCCATCTCGTTCCGACGCGGCATCGGCAACGCGCCCATGCGGCACGATGTGCGCATGCGCGTACTGGTGGCTCCGGACTCGTTCGGCGGCACGCTCTCGGCCGGTGAGGCCGCGGCGGCGATCGCGGCCGGGTGGCATCGGACCGCTCCCGGAGACACGGTGGTCACCCGCCCGCTCTCCGACGGCGGCCCGGGTCTCGTCGACGTGATCCGGGCCACACTCGGCGGTGAGCTGGTGCCGGTACGGGCGCGCGGCCCGCGGATGGAGGAGTTGGACGCGTCGTTCCTGCTCGTCGACGGCGTCGCGTACCTGGAGTGCGCTCAGGTCTGCGGGCTGCACCTGGTGCCGAAGGCCGAGCGCGACCCGAAGGTGACGACGACGTACGGGCTTGGTCTCCTGCTCGCGGCGGCGGTGGAGTCCGGTGCCCGGTCGGTGGTGATCGGCCTCGGCGGCAGCGTGACCAACGACGGCGGTGCCGGGATGCTGGCCGCGCTCGGGGCCGGGCCGGTGGGAGTTTCGGGGACGGCCCTGCCGCCTGGCGGAGCATCGTTGCGGGTCTGCGAAGGGCTGGCCGGGCTCCCGGCGCTCCGCGGGGTCGAGATCATCGCCGCGACGGACGTCGACAACCCGCTGACGGGAATCCACGGGGCGAGCGCCGTCTACGGCCCGCAGAAGGGGGCCACCGACAACGACGTCCAGATCCTCGACGCGGCACTGGAGCACTGGGCGTCGATCCTGGTCGCGCACCTGCCGGGGTGCCCGCCGGACCTGGCGTCGCTGCCCGGCGCGGGTGCGGCCGGCGGGCTCGGCGCGGCGCTGCTCGCGCTCGGCGGGCGGCGTGAGGCCGGGATCGCGCTGGTCCGCCGGTTGATCGGCTTCGACACCGAGGTGGCCGGCGCCGACCTGGTGATCACCGGCGAGGGCTCGTTCGACTTCCAGTCGCTCCGGGGCAAGGTGGTCGCCGGGGTGGCGTCCGCGGCCTCCGAACACGGTGCGCCGTGCGTCGTCCTGGCGGGGCAGGTGCAGGTCGGCCGGCAAGAGGCCGCCGCCGCCCACGTCGACGAGGCGCGGTCGATGGTCGAGCACGCCGGATCGGTCGAGCGTGCCATGGAGGACGCCGCAGAGGTGCTCACGTCCCTGGCCGCCCGCACCGCCAAGGACTGGAGTCGCTAGAAGTCGGCCCCGGTCGGTTCTGCGGAACATGTGCAACCATGGGAATGGACTCCCGGAGCACTCTGGTTGTCCCGGTAGTTGACCAGCGACCTAACGGGAGCCGACTGTGACCGTCTCCGACACCACCCACGAGCACGCCCCGACTGGACCCTCAGCCGACGGCGTACTCCTGACCGATGGCGCCGCCAGCAAGGTCAAGGCTCTGCTCGACCAGGAGGGCCGAGACGACCTGCGCCTGCGTATCGCCGTCCAGCCTGGTGGCTGCTCCGGCCTGCGGTACCAGCTCTTCTTCGACGAGCGGTCGCTCGACGGTGACACGATTCTCGACTTCAACGGCGTCGAGGTCGCGGTCGACCGGATGAGCAAGCCGTACCTCGGCGGCGCGACGATCGACTTCGTCGACACGATCGAGAAGCAGGGCTTCACGATCGACAACCCGAACGCGTCGGGCTCGTGCGCCTGCGGCGACTCGTTCCACTGAGCCGCTAGACGTTCTTCGCGCAACGGCGTCCACGCACCGAACCGGTGGTGGACGCCGTTTCGTGTGTTCGCATCATCGGATGCGCAGCGCGTCCGGCGGGTGACCGTCTGCTGGGGATCCGTTGTGATCCGTGCGGATTTCCGGGGCGCACCCGGGTCGGCGGCGAAACCGTGCATTAGGCTGTCCGCCGTCTGTGTCCCCCACCGACTGTGCCGGTCCGCAGCGGCCGTGTCATTTATCCAGCGCCCGGGTAGCAACAGACTGCTGCCCTCGGGGTGCGGTGCCCTTTCTGTTTAGCCGGATGGAGAAACCCCGGATGGACGCCCTATGAAAATCGCTGTCACCGGGTCGATCGCGACCGACCACCTGATGCACTTCCCGGGCCGGTTCGCCACGCAGCTCATGCCGGACCAGCTCGACCGCGTCTCGCTGTCGTTCCTGGTCGACGACCTGGTCGTCCGGCGCGGTGGGGTGGCCGCCAACATCGCGTTCGGGATGGGTCAGCTCGGGCTCCGGGGCATTCTCGTCGGCGCGGTGGGCAGCGATTTCGCCGACTACCGCTCCTGGCTGGAGCGGCACGGCGTCGACTGCGACTCGGTGCACGTCTCCGAGTTCGCGCACACGTCCCGCTTCGTCTGCACGACCGACGACGACATGTGCCAGATCGCGTCGTTCTACGCCGGCGCGATGAGCGAGGCGCGGAACATCGAGCTCGGCCCCATCGACGAGCGGGTCGGCGGCCTGGACCTGGTGCTGGTCGGGGCGAACGACCCGGAGGCGATGGTCCGGCACACCGCCGAGTGCCGCCAGCGCGGGCTGCGGTTCGCGGCCGACCCGTCGCAGCAGCTCGCTCGGATGACCGGTGACCAGGTGCGGCAGCTCATCGACGGGGCCGCGTTCCTGTTCACCAACGAGTACGAGAAGACGCTGCTGGAGTCCAAGACGGGGTACTCGGCGGACGAGGTCCTCGACCGGGTCGACGTGCGGGTCACCACGCTCGGCAAGGACGGCGTCGAGATCGTCGGGCGGAACGTCGGGCGGATCCACGTCGCGTGCGCGACCGAGACGGCGAAGGCCGACCCGACCGGTGTCGGCGACGGTTTCCGCGCCGGGTTCCTCACCGCGCTCTCGTGGGGGCTGGACCTGCAGCGGGCGGCCGAGGTCGGCAACCTGCTGGCGACGTACGTGCTGGAGACCGTCGGGACGCAGGAGTACTCGGTCGACGCGACCGAGTTCGTGAAGCGCCTCGGCGACGACTACGGCGACCGCGCCGCAGAGGAGGTCGGCGCGCACCTGGCGCGTTGACGCTCCGACCGAGCAGGTGACAGCAAAGTGTGGTGTGGGCGCTCGCCCACACCACGCTTTCAGGTCAGCCCGGAGTCAGGACGCTCGGCGGACGTCGTAGGCGTTGCCGTCGGCGCCGACGAACTCGTGGGCGCGCATCCGGCACCACGCCGGGATGTCGACGCGGGCCGCGGGGTCGTCGGCGAGCACCCGGACGACCGCCCCCACCTCGACCTCACCGATCCGCCGCGCCAGCTGGATCACCGGTAGCGGGCACCGCATCCCCAGACAGTCCAGGACGAGGTCCGGGTCGCTCACAGGCCCGTCACCCCCGCCGTCGCCCGCAGGTCGGCGACGATCCCGGGCAGCTCCGCCAGGAACCGCTCCACCTCCGCCTCGGTCGTCCCGGCGTGCAGCGAGACCCGGACGTTCCCGTGGCTGAGCACCCCCATCGCCTCCAGCACGTGCGACGGCGACAACGTGGACGACGTGCAGGACGACCCGGACGACACCGCGAACCCCCGTGCGTCCAGGGCATGGAGCAGCGCCTCGCCGTCCACGTACAAACACGAGAACGTAACGAGGTTCGGCAACCGATCGACCGGGTCGCCGACCACCTCGACGTCCGGCACGGTCGCCGCCACCCGCTCCCGGATCCGGTCGACCAGCGGCGTCAACCGGGCCGCCTCGGCGGCCGCCGTCGCCGTCACCGCTCGCAGCGACGCCGCCGCGGCGACGATCGCCGGTAGCGCCGGAGCGCCAGGGAACCGCCCGCGCTCCCGTTCGTCGGAGGGATGCGGCGCCGTCCAGCGCACTCCGGTTCGGATGACCAGCACCCCGACCCCCGGCGGGCCACCCCACTTCCGCGCGCTCGCGGAGAGCAACGACCAGCCGCTCGGCAGCGGGGTGCGGCCGAGCGTCTGCGCAGCGTCCACATAGAGGGGAACGCCCGCCGAGGCGCACGCCGCGGCCACGTCGGAGACCGGCTGTACGGTCCCGACCTCGTGGTTCGCGCTCATCAGCGCGGCCAGTGCGACGCCAGGCCGCGCCACCGCGTCGGCGAAGGCCGACGTGGACACCCGTCCGAGCCGGTCGGTCGGGATCGACTCCGCGGAGCCGCCGCGGGCCGTCCACAGCTCGGCGGTGTGCAGCACCGCGGAGTGCTCGACGGCCGAGTGCACGAAAGTCGAACCGACCCGGCGACGCCCCGCCAGCCCACCGAGCACGGCCAGGTGTGCGGCCACCGAGCCGTTCGCGCAGAACGTGACCTCGTCCGGGCGGGCGCCGACGACCTCGGCGACCACCGCCCGCGCGGCTTCGAGCAGCTGGCCGGCTCGGCGTGCCTCCGTGTAGAGCCGGGCGGGGTCGGCCCAGCCGTCATCGAACGCGGCCGCGAACGCCTGTTTCGCCACCGGGTGCAGTGGTACCGCCGTGGCAGCGTCGAAATACGTCCGTACTGCTGGTTTACGGTCGTCGGACACGCTGGGAAACGCTACTCCGGCGCGTCGCCTACCCCTGCGGGTCGGCGACTCGGGGGTCCAGTAGTCTACGTTCGGTCGAAGGGATTAGCCCGACTGGAGCAGGTTGTCGGGCGCCGATGAGGAGGGCGACTGGTGGGCGCGAACCCGTCAGGGAGTGCCGGACGTCGTAGTCGGCGGTTCGGTCGGGCCGGGCGCTTTGCCGCCGTCACCGGCATGGCCGGCTCGACGACGCTGCTGCTCTCCGGCTGCTCTACCGAGGAAGTACTCAGGTTCGGTTGGCCGGAGGGAATCACTCCGCAGGCCGAGCAGATGATGGACCTGTGGACCGGGTCGGCGATCGCCGCGCTGGTGGTCGGTGTCTTCGTGTGGGGCCTGATCTTCTGGGCGGTCATCCGGTACCGCAAGAAGAGCGACGAGCTGCCGGTGCAGACGCGCTTCAACCTGCCGATCGAGATCCTCTACACGGCGGTGCCGTTCCTGATCATCGCGGTGCTCTTCTACTACACCGCGATCGTCCAGACCTACGTCGACAAGCAGAAGGCGAACCCGGACGTCACGGTCTCGGTCGTCGCCTTCAAGTGGAACTGGCAGTTCCTCTACCCGGAGGAGCTCGACGAGAACCGGCAGCCGATCGGCACCGTCGGGTCGACCGAGGAGATTCCGGTCCTCGTCGTGCCGACCGGTGAGCGGATCCGGTTCGTCGAGACCTCCAACGACGTCATCCACTCGTTCTGGGTGCCGGCCCTGCTGTTCAAGCGGGACGTCATCCCGGGTCGGACGAACTCGTTCGAGGCGACGATCAACAAGGGCGAAGAGGGTGCCTACGTCGGCCGGTGCGCCGAGCTCTGCGGCACGTACCACGCCAACATGAACTTCGAGATGCGTGCGGTGACGTCGGAGAAGTTCGACCAGTTCATCGAGGCCAAGAAGGGCGGCGCGTCGACCTACGATGCGCTCGAGGCCATCGGTGAGTCGCCGGTCGCGACCACCACGACTCCGTTCAACCCCAGCCGCACCGCCCGTCAGCCGAGCTAGGAGAGGCGACCATGAAGAGCGAGTCCAGGATCTTCAACCTGCTCGCCGTGTTCCTGTTCGCGTCCGCGGCGGTGTACGGCGTGTGGACGTCGAAGACGGTCTATGCGACCGACTGGGTCGGTACGACGGCTCTGGTGCTGTCTGGTCTGCTCTGCGGGATGTGCGGTCAGTTCTTCTCGCTCGTCGCCCGGCGGATCGAGCCCCGGCCGGAGGACCGGTCCGACGCGGAGATCGCCGAGGGCGCCGGTGACCTGGGCTTCTTCAGCCCGGGCAGCTACTGGCCGTTCGGTATCGCGGTCGCGGCGTCGGTCACCGGGCTGGGTGTCGCGTACTGGTTCCCGTGGCTGATCGCGCTCGGCGTGATCGCCGTACTGATGACGGTCACCGGCTTGCTCTTCGAGTACTACACCAAGCCCGGCGAGCACTGATCTGCACGGCCCGTTCAGAACGACGCTGACGGGCTCCACGTTCAAGCACAAAGCCGACCCTCGGGTCGGCTTTTGCTTGTGTACTTGCTACGGCGATGGAGCCTGCTGAGGGCGGGGCTGGCAGTCGAGCGCGCCGAGGCCGTGACCTTGGGCTTGCTGTCATAACGACGCGCGCTCGCCTGTCAGCGTCGTTCTCAGGAGGCCGCCCTCAGGCAGCGTGTTGGGTGGCCCAGGCTAGCTCGGCGGCGGAGCGGACCACTGCCAGCTGCTCGGCGTTCAGGTACGGCTCCACCACCGGCGCCAGCTGTGCGTAGAGCCCCAGCGCGGCCCGGCACGAGTCGGCCAGTTGCTCGCCCCGCAGCCCCAGCGCGGCGTCCTGGGAACGGCGCCACGACGGCCCCATCGCGTCGGCCACCAGGTCGAACAGCCGGTGCTCGCTGTCGTAGAGGATGCGGTGATGCACCGCCGCGACCACGGGTAACCGCGTCGCCAGCCGGTTGCGCGTCACCGCCGCGGACGTCCGCCGGCCCGCCGCGAGCGAGCCGACCAGCCGCTGGACCACCTCGGCCCGCCCGGTCATCTGACCGGCGATCCAGGCCACGCGCGGTCCTTCGATGTCCGACCAGCGCCACGCCCCGGCCTCCGCGGAGAGCTCGTTCGCGGTGCCGTGCGCGTCGTGCAGGATGACCGCGGCCCGCCAGCCGGGCACGGTGCTGCCGGCCAGCTTCGGATCGGCGAAGGAGGCCCGGACGGCGTCGGCCGTACGCCAGGACACCGACATGAGCAGGCCGCCCAGCTGGCGGTGCATGTACTCCGGGCCGCTGCCGAGTGCGACCAGGTCGACGTCGCTGTGTTCGTGTGCGTCGCCACGGCTCTGGCTACCGAGGAGAACGACGCCGCTGGTCCCGGCGGCGACGAGATCGGCGACAGTCGCGGCCACCGCGGCGGCAACCCGCGGAGGGAGAGGGGGCGGCACGGGCTAAGTGTCCCATCGGGTCCGGTCTGAAGGAACGTTTCGTCAGCATTTCTTCACATGCTGTCGACAACTGTCCGCATGCTGTTCGCGCGCGGCTCACCTGCGTCAACGCTAATTCGCACGGCGCTGGACGGGGACGTTGTCTTCGTCACGCCGCAGCCTGGAACAACGGGTCGGTGGCCCGGAGCGCCGACCCGTTTTCGGGCGCGTCAGTCCTGCGTCGCGACGGCGATCCATCGGTCGAGCGTGGTGCCCGCGGCGCCGGAGTCGACCGCCGTCGCGGCGCGCTCCAGCCCGGCCCGCAGCGACGCCTCCAGCCCGCCGGAGAACTCGTCGAACGCGGCGATGCCGGCCGCTGCGTTAAGCAGCACGGCGTCCCGCACCGGACCACGTTCACCGGCGAGCACCGCGCGGGCGACCTTGGCGTTGAACGCCGCGTCGGCGCCGCGCAGATCGGATCGTTCGGCCCGCGGGATACCGAGGTCGGCGGCGTCCACCACGGTCTCGGTGACGGTGCCGTCGGCGACGACCCACAGCCGGGTCGCGGACGTCGTGGTGAACTCGTCCAAGCCATCCTCACCGCGCATCACCAGCGCCGACGCTCCGCGCTGGGCGAAGACCCCGGCCATCACCGGCGCCATCCGGAGGTTCGCGCACCCCACCGCGCTGGCCCGGACGCGGCCCGGGTTGGTGAGCGGACCGAGGAAGTTGAAGAACGTCGGAACACCCATCTCGCGCCGCGCCACACCCGCGTGCCGCAGCCCGGGGTGGTAGGTGGGGGCGAAGCAGAAGCCGATTCCGGCCTCCCGGACGCAGGCCGCTGCCCGCTCCGGCGTCATCGTGATCGGTACCCCGAGGTACTCGAGCAGGTCGGCCGCGCCGGTGCTGCTGGACGCCGCCCGGTTGCCGTGCTTCACCACCGGGATCCCGGCGCCGGCCACCACGATCGCAGCCATCGTCGAGATGTTCACGGTGTGCGCCTGGTCGCCGCCGGTTCCCACGATGTCGACGGCGTCCGGTGAGACGTCGATCGGCGTCGCGGCCTCGAGCATGCTCGCGACGAGCCCGGAGACCTCTTCGGACGTCTCACCCTTGGCGCGCAGGGCCATCGCGAACGCCGCGATCTGCACCGGCGTGGCGTCGCCGGACATCACCTGGCGCATCGCCCAGCCGGTCTGCTCCGGGCTCAGCGAGTCGCCGGCCAGGAGCGCGTTGAGCAGCGTCGGCCAGGTCTGCGGAGTGGCCGCGGTCATCGGGCGACGGGCCCCGCGGCGGACGGCACGACGCCCAGCGTGCGTCGCAGCACGTCGGCCACGGCCGCGGCAGCCGCCACCGGGTCGAGCGGGTGGGACAGCACCGCGTCCGCCTCCGACCACGTGGCGAGCCAGCGGTCGACCTTGCGCGCCAGCACCAGGCACACCGGCGGGCAGTCGTCCACCTCGTGTTTGAGCTGGCGGGAGATGCCCATGCCGCCGGTGGGCCACGCTTCGGCGTCCAACAGGAGCAGGTCGAGCCCACCGGCGTCGGTGAGCGAAACGACCTCCTCGCCGGTGCTCGCCTCGACCCAGGTGATCGGACCGACGTCGGCCGCGGGCCGGCGGCCGACGGCCATCCGGATGCGCTCCCGAACGGCCGCGTCGTCGCTGTAGACGAGGACGGTCGCGGGGGTGGCACTGGCGTTGGTCATGGTTTCCGGGCTCCCAACGTGCGACGGCTGCGGGACGCTGTGAGCGGATCGTAGCGCCGACCGGTGCCTCCGCACCGCGCGGTTATCCCCGCTCGGCCAACCGGGCGAGCCGGGCGTTGTAGGCGTCCAGCTCGTTGTCCTCGCCGCTCGTGCGGTCGAGCTGGCGGTCGATCCGGGCCGCGGTCCGCTCGTCGGAGCGGATCCACTGGGTGACGAACGCCGCGAGCATCAGCAGGCTGATCAGGTCGCCGGACGCCCAGAGCAGGCCGCCGCCGACCTGCTGGTCGGATTCCGGAGAGATCCAACTCAGCTGCAGACCCTCGTAGTAGCCGGTCGCGATCCGGCCCGCCATCTGCATGACGATGACGCCGAGCACCGCGTGCAGCGGCATCGAGATGATCATCATCAGCGCGCGCGCCGGGTACTGCCAGCGTCCGGGGAGCGGGTCCAGGCCGATCAGCGGCCAGAAGAACAGCGAGCCGACGATCAGGAAGTGCACGTGCGTGAACTCGTGCACCCAGGTGCTGGTCAGCGTCGCCGGGTACCAGCCGGACAGATAGAGCGCGTACGGCGTCGCGATGAAGAACGTGAACGCGATCAGCGGGTGGCTGACCAGGTGGAAGTAGCGGCTGTGCAGGAACGCCAGTAGCCAACCGCGGGGCTTGCCCGGGAGCGTGCGGAGAGCGAGCGTCACCGGAGCGCCGAGCGCCATCAGGATCGGCGCCACCATGCTGAGCAGCATGTGCTGGACCATGTGGGCGCTGAACAACGTGTCGTCGTAGGTGCCGAGCCCGGAGAGCGTGGCTACCGCGATCACGCCCAGACCACCCGGGACGAACGCGAGCGTGCGGCCGAGCGGCCACCGGTCGCCCCGAGCCCGGAGCTTGTGGACGCCGTAGAGGTACAACCCCGCGGCGACGACGAGCGCGACCGTCATCCACTGGTCGAGGTTCGCGGCCGTGAACACCGTTGCCGGAGTGAACACCGGTAGCTCAGCGACCGCCGAAATGCTGGTCAGAGCCGGGTCGGCACCCGTTGCGGACAACACCACTCCACCTTAGGCCGGAATCTACGACACGACGTAGGCACCCGGTGCGTGCGCTGGGATTCGGGCGGGACATAATGCTCCCGTGACGACGGCCACGACCAGTATCGAGAAGAGCCAGATCCACTCGCTGACCCGGCCGAACATGGTCAGTGTCGGGACGATCGTGTGGCTCTCCAGCGAGCTCATGTTCTTCGCGGCTCTGTTCGCGATGTACTTCTCGATCCGAGCTTCCGGCCCGGGTCAACGCCTCTGGGCGGAGGAGACCGAGCTCCTCAACGTTCCGTACGCGCTCACCTTCACGATCATCCTGGTGTTGTCCTCGGTGACGTGTCAGATCGGCGTGTTCCGGGCCGAGGTGGGTGACGTCTACGGGCTGCGCCGCTGGTTCGCACTGACGTTCGTAATGGGACTGATCTTCGTCCTCGGTCAGGCGTACGAGTACCGGAGCCTCGTCCACGAGGGGCTGACCATCCCGGCCAACGGCTACGGGACGATGTTCTACCTGACCACGGGCTTCCACGGCCTCCACGTGATCGGCGGCTTGATCGCCTTCCTGCTGATGATGGGGCGGAGCACGCTCGGGCGTTTCACCCCCGCGCAGGCCACCAGCGCGATCGTCGTCTCGTACTACTGGCACTTCGTCGACGTGGTGTGGATCGGACTGTTCGCGACGATCTACTTCGTCAAGTGATGCCGTCCGCACCGTGGCTGCTCGCCACCGCACTCACTCAGTGGCCGAAACGCGCCACGGATGGTTCCCCGACCGACAAGGTGAAACCATGATCGCCTCCGCCGCCGCCCGTCTGGGGCGCCGGTTCCGAAACCGAGCCGGGAAGGCGGGACGCCTCGTCGTCCTGGCCTTGGCGCTCGGGCTGATCGGCGGTGCGTACGCCACGTTCGCGCCGACCGGGCAGGCCGACGAGACGTCCAGCTCGATCGCGGTCCGCGAAGGGCAGAAGCTCTACAACGAGAGCTGCATCAGCTGCCACGGCCAGAACGCCCAGGGCGTGCAGGACCGGGGTCCCAGCCTGATCGGCGTCGGCTCCGCCTCGGTGGAGTTCCAGGTCTCGACCGGACGGATGCCGCTCGCGCGCCAGGAGGCCCAGGGCCAGCGCAAGTACCCGGCGTTCAACGACGAGCAGACCGACCAGCTCGCCGCGTACATCCAGTCGATCGGTGGCGGCCCGGAGATCCCGGAGGGCGACCTCCGCGGTGACGAGGCGCTCGGCGGCGAGCTCTTCCGCGTGAACTGTTCGTCCTGCCACGCGTTCTCGGGCAACGGTGGTGCGCTCTCCTCCGGTAAGTACGCGCCGTCGCTGAAGCCGAGCACCGACCGCCACATCTACGCGGCGATGCTCACCGGCCCGCAGAACATGCCGGTCTTCGGTGACAACCAGCTCACGCCGGAAGAGAAGAAGGCGATCATCGCCTACGTCCAGAGCCAGAAGACGGACGCCGACCCGGGCGGCTGGGGCATCGGCCGGACCGGTCCGGTGCCGGAGATGGTCGTAATCTTCATGGTGGGCATCGTGGTGTGCCTGTTCGGGGCACTGTGGATTGCGGGTAAGTCATGAGTGAGCACGGGAGCGGGTCCGCGGTCGACTTCGATCCGACCGACCCCAAGCACAGCCAGTTCGACCTGGTGCGGGAAGGCGCCCGGCGGGACGGCGTCGAGATCGTCCACTACCAGCCCCGGTTCGCGGTCGCCGGCACCAAGCGCGAGAAGCGGATCGAGCGGACGATCGCGTTCCTGCTCGTGCTGTCCGGCCTCTCCGCGCTGGCGTTCATCGTCGTCTACGTGGCCTGGCCGTACGAGTACGAGCAGGGCTACCACGCCGACAAGCTGTACACGCCGCTGCTCGGCTTCACGATGGGCGTCGCGCTGCTCGCGCTCGGTGCGGCCGTCATCGTCTGGGTCAAGAAGCTGATGCCGGAGGAGGTGGCGGTTCAGGACCGCCACGACAACAACCCCAACCTCGACGAGCGGGCGCTGACCGCCGCGACGATGATGAACATGGTCGACGAGACCGGCATCAAGCGGCGTCCGCTGCTCAAGGGCGCGCTCGCCATCGGTGCGGCTCCCCTGGGCCTGATGGCAGTGGTTCCGCTCGGCGCGCTGATCAAGGACCCGCACGGCGAGGATCAGCCGCTGTGGACCACCGGGTTCAGTGAGGGCGTCCGGCTCGTCCGCGACGACGGCACGCCGATCCGTCCGGGCGAGGTCTCGGCAGGCGGTCTGGAGACCGTGTTCCCCGGCATCCCGCACGGCACCGGCTTGCAGTACGCGGACTCGCCGACGCTCCTGATCCACCTCCGCGAGGAGGACGCGGCCGAGTTCAAGCCGCGCAAGGGCTTCGAGGACGCGCACTACGGCAATTACTTCGCGTTCTCGAAAATCTGCACGCACGCCGGCTGCCCGGCGAGCCTCTACGAGCAGCAGACCAACCGGCTGCTCTGCCCGTGCCACCAGTCGCAGTTCGACGTCAAGGACAGCTGCCGCCCGATTTTCGGTCCGGCCACCCGGCGCTTGCCGCAGCTTCCTATTACCGTGGATGAAGAGGGCTACTTCGTCGCGAAGAGCGACTTCAAGGAAGCCGTCGGACCGGCCTTCTGGGAGCGTCCGTAATGCCGTTGCTGCCGAAGATCAAACCCGCTGCGGTGGGTACCTGGGCGGACGACCGCCTGGACGCCTCGACGCCGATGCGTCGTGTGTTCAACAAGGTCTTTCCGGACCACTGGTCGTTCATGCTGGGCGAGATCGCCCTCTACTCATTCATCGTCCTGCTGCTGACGGGCACGTTCCTGACGCTCTTCTTCACCCCGTCGTCGACCGAGGTGGTCTACGACGGCGCCTACACCCGTCTGCAGGGTGTGGAGATGTCGAAGGCGTACTCGTCGTCGCTCGACATCTCGTTCGAGGTGCGCGGTGGTCTGGTCATGCGCCAGATCCACCACTGGGCCGCGTTGATGTTCGTCGCGGCGATGCTCGTCCACATGTTCCGGACGTTCTTCACCGGTGCGTTCCGGCGTCCCCGTGAGCTGAACTGGGTCATCGGCGTCACGCTGTTCGTCCTGGGCATGTTCGAGGGCTTCCTCGGTTACTCGCTCCCGGACGACGCGCTCTCCGGCACCGGCCTGCGGATCGCCGCGGCGATTCTCTACTCGATCCCGGTCATCGGAACGTGGGCGGCGTTCGCGCTCTTCGGCGGGGAATTCCCGGGTGAGTTCATCATCGAGCGCTTCTACATCATCCACGTGCTGATCCTGCCGGCGCTGATCCTCGGACTGATCGCCGCGCACATGGGTCTGCTGGTCAAGCAGAAGCACACCCAGTTCCCGGGGCCGGGCCGTACCGAGCAGAACGTGGTCGGCCACCGCATGTTCCCGGGATTCGCGGCGAAGGCCGGCGGCTTCTTCTTCCTGGTGTTCGGCGTCATCGCGGCGCTCGGCGGGCTGGTCCAGATCAACCCGATCTGGCTGTTCGGCCCGTACGAGGCGGCGGTCGTGTCGGCCGGATCGCAGCCCGACTGGTACATGATGTGGCTCGACGGCGCGGTCCGTCTGATGCCCGCCTGGGAGTTCCGCAGCTTCGGCTACACGATCCCGGCGATGTTCTGGCCATCGGTCGTCCTGGCCGGCGTGATGTTCACGCTCGCCGGCGCCTATCCCTGGTTGGAGCAACGGTTCAGTAAGGACCGTGCTCATCACAACCTGCTCCAGCGGCCGCGGGACGCGCCTGCCCGTACCGGCCTCGGCATGATGGCGATCAGCTTCTTCATCGTGCTGCTGCTCTCGGGCGGCAACGACATCATCGCCGACAAGTTCAACATCAGCCTCAACGCGACGACGTGGGCGGGCCGGANATGATGGCGATCAGCTTCTTCATCGTGCTGCTGCTCTCGGGCGGCAACGACATCATCGCCGACAAGTTCAACATCAGCCTCAACGCGACGACGTGGGCGGGCCGGATCGGCCTGTTCGTGCTGCCGCCGCTGGCGTACTTCTTCACCTACCGCATCTGCCTCGGTCTGCAGCAGCACGACCGTGAGGTGCTGGCGCACGGTGTGGAGAGCGGCATGATCCGGCGCCTGCCGTCCGGCCAGTTCATCGAGGTGCACCAACCGCTGGGCGAGGCCGACGAGCACGGTCACACCCACCTGGAGTACGTCGGCGCCCCGGTGCCGAAGAAGATGAACAAGCTGGGTGCCGGTGGACGTGCGATCCGGGGCTTCTTCATTCCGGTCGAGCGTCCGGAGGAGGCCGCGAAGGCCGCCATCGACACCAACGGTGGTGGCGAGGGCAAGCCCTCGGAGTTGAGCGGTGCCTCGTCCACGGACCGTGGCGCCTACTAGTTCGTAACCGACAGGGCCCCGTCGATCTCGCGATCGACGGG